>JAZNVD010000115.1:0-3815 GCA_045592645.1 Candidatus Ornithomonoglobus sp.
TCATTAGTGTTTGATTTCCTCCCTTTCGCTGAATTTTATGGGGATGTACCTAAAACATACCACAATTGCCAAAACCATAAAGAATACTGCCATTACACGGTAATTATAGAAAGTATAATCAAACATGCTCTGTACTAAAAAACCGATTACTCCGGAGCATATACCTAATATCATAAGTGCATCCATTGATTTCTTGGGGTGTTCTTTGTATGATTTGTGTCCACTCTTTAGTGCAATAGCTATAACTGCAATGAATATAATCAATGCAGCTATTCCACCCTCTACTAATAACTGCAGGAACGTATTGTGCGAGTGGGGCGCAACAACCGCATTATATGAAAACAGCGGATAAACCTGGTTAAATGCTTCCTCGCCCATACCAATACCACCGAGAAAATAATTTCGCAGAATTCCCATAGCACCCATCCATATAAATACACGGTATGAGGTTGAGGAATCGCCCATATCACCAATGCTCATCAATCGGTCAATGATTGTTTCCGGCAACACAAAAGGCATTGCACACAATACCAATGGAACCAACCCCCACAGTCTGCCCTCCCAAAAAGTGATAAACACTGCTGCTGTTGCCATAAACCCAAGCCAGCAACCACGGGACTGAGTAAGGATTAAGCAAACAAGCATTATTCCACTTATTGCTAAGTATACCCACTTTGACAATGTTTTTACCTTATCTTTCAGGAAAAATACCAATGCAGGCGGTAAGACTAACAACAGATATTCACCCAGAACATTAGGATTTGCAAGGGTGGAGTAAACACGCATTGTTTCCTCCTCAAACATCTCCTCGTCTATCCACGCATTTGCGGTTGTCCAACCAAATACGTACTGCATTACGCCGTATAGTGCGACCAATGCACCACTTATTACAAATAATCTTAAAAGTCCGTAAAGTGCCTCACGGGTTTTTATCGTATTAATCACTGTAAAATAGAATGTCACAAATATAAAGTACATTGCCCATACCACAAGGCTTGACATTCTTGCAAATGAAAACAGACACGACATAAATAACACGCCAAGGAAAAGTATCATCGCCACTCCAACACCTTCACGACGCCACTTAAAATCCCTGTCATATACTGATTTCAGCACAAGGGATACGGTTGTCCATAGACACACCCCCGCCAATGGCATTGATGAGAAAGGTATAAGAGGTGCAATAAATACTGCTGCGTAAACACCCGTTATGGGATATTCCAACACTAACAGCAGCCCAAACAACGCAAAGGGAATTAAAAGTCCTATTATGGGGGAAATAAACATTCCAACACCTATAATTATTCCCACTAAAACTGCAGAAACTGTTGCAAGTCTGCTCTCTGCCCTTTTTTCACAATAGAAATCAAAGGTGATATTTTTAACACCCGCACAGGCTTTTATAAATCCCACAAGCTTTGAACCCTCAAAAAAGCCCATAACGTTCATACTTTTAATAAGCGCAATTGCTCCAAGAACACCCACAGCCAGTACTATTTTGTTTATGCCGCCCTCAAGAATTGCTTTTATCAATGTGTATACAACTGATGCACACAGTGCCATTACACCGAAAAACCGTGTGTTTATTGCCATAAAACCATGAACATAGGCCCTGCCAAGTTCACATATTATACTTTTTTCAATCTTAACTGATAATTTTTCACCGAATTTTCCCTGTATAAACTCAAGAAAGGTAAAAGGAGAATACAATATTCTCTTAAGGATATTACTCCCCTCTCCCTCTCGTTTCAAAAAGTTCATTATGACACTTCCGTGCCATGATTTGCTTACTGCATTATTGATATTTTCAACCAATGCACCCAGTTTTGAGTCTTTGCATTTTTGCCAGCACTTTTTTGAAGTGCTTATAACGGCAGAAACTATTAAGCTTTTCATAGTCGGGAAGTCATCTCCTTTATTGTTTATTTCTTTTTATAAGTCCCGTAAACTCACGGACTTTCAGCGCCACAAGCATAATTGCATATATAATTACACCCGAAATTCCGCAAACTGCTACTGTAAGAATGTTTCCTGCAACACCTCTGAATGTACCGAAGAAACCGTAAATCATATTAACTGCAACCGCCATAACTGCCGTTGCTATAAGTATTTTTATTATTGACAAAACATCACTGCGTCTGAAGATTTCAGGGAACCTTTTTACAAGAATACCGCCGTTTAATACTGCATTTACAACGCTTCCGCCTGCCGCAGCAAGAGCAAGGCCACCTGTAAGCTTTGTTACATCTCCCTTTATTATGTCATAAATACTCATTACCAGAACAACATTAAAAACCATACTGATCAGTGATGTAATCATAGGCGCAAGGGACTTCTTCATTGAGAAGAAAGTCTTTGACAATACCTCATTTATTGCAAGGAATACCATACCTGCCGCGTAGCAGGCAAGAGTTGTTGCAATAAGAGTTGTATCCTCTGCCAGGGCTCCATAATTATAAATTATATTTGTTATTGGCTTTGCAAGAACAATAACTCCTGCCATAAGAGGCATTATTACCATTATAACTGCCTTTAGAGACATTGTAACAAGTTCATTTGCACGGGTGCGGTCATTGTCCGCATTTGCTTTTGCAAGCTTTGGGAATATCAGGTTCGTCACAACGAACGAAAAAACACCCGTCATTATAAGATAAAGACGATTCGCATATTCCAACGATGAATATGCTCCCTCAATATGTGATGCAAACCTTGCATTTACAAGGGTATACAAAGGCTGTACCCATGTGCTTATAAGCATCGGAATTGCAAGAACTATTGTGTCTTTTATGTTTGAATCACCCAGTCGCAGATTGGGTTTATAACGAAACTTTATTTTAATCAGGGACGGAATCTGTACAATCACCTGCAGTGACCACGCAATAATCATTGTAACAGATAGCCCGTACACTCCAAACCTTTTACCAAACACAATAAAATACAGTATAATTGCCACGTTTGATACAAGGCTTATAATTGACGGTATATTATACTCACCGTATGACTGCAGAATTCCCACAAAAGAAAATGCAATGCCTGTAAATATAATCATAGGGAACATTATTGATGTAAGCTCAACTGCAAGATTATGGGTTTCTGTACCGAAATTGGGTGCCATAAACTGTACAAGCGGCTCTGCAAATACAATTCCAAGAGTTGAAATTATAAGCGTCACAAGAATAATCATTGTAATGAACTTATCTGTGTACACCTTTGCCTTCTTCTCACCGTCACGTGTCAGTATCCCGTTAAATATGGGAATAAAGCTGGCAGAAATTACTCCACCTATCACCATATCAAACAGAGTTGTAGGAAGCTTTGATGCCGCCATAAAAGCATCTGCCTCAATGCCGATGCCAAAGTACGCACCCATCATTGAGTCACGCACAAGACCTAATGCTTTTGACAAAAATGTGGCGAAAGCCATAAAGCCTGCAGTAAGAAGCATCGTTTTACCTGATTCTTTATTCTTCAAGGTCCACACTCCCTTTTTCGTACAACGTAACTGCAATGTATCCGTTAAGCTTTGCCTTTTCCTTAAGTATATTGTACTGTTCTTTAAGGTTTGTCTTTATTGTCTCACTGTTTGCAATTAATTCGTCTACCAGCTCACACCCTATACTTTCATTAAATTCATTTATATCTGCATATAAGTTCTGCGATGTGTAATCAAGAAATCCCCTGATTTTCGGGTCGTATGAAATACCCATTAACGGTACGTTTGCAATAGCTGCATAAATAAGTGAATGCAGACGCATACCAATACATCCTTCCAATGCTGCAATTACGCTGATTGTATCCTCTACACTTACACGTTT
>JAZNVD010000116.1:0-7285 GCA_045592645.1 Candidatus Ornithomonoglobus sp.
CATGCTTGTCAAGAAGTCCTGCCAACGGGTCATTATAAACAAGATAACGTGACGGGTTTTTAACCTTTCCCATGTCACCGCCTGCAGGATAGTATGCTATTTCCATATTAATAATATCGTCAGCACTTTCTCCTGTAATAAACTCAAAGTTTTCCTTGATTGTGCCAAGGTCGAACTTACCCGTATAATCCATTTCTGCGAACAACATAAGTCCCGGCAATGACAGTGCCAACGGACATTCTGCACCGTTATGCCATATAGTTGCAAAAACCTCCGATACATTTTTATTTATGCACGCCGACAGAGCCGCTTTTGATGCTTCTATTGTCTTTTGATATTTGGGACACGGTCCACTCCACGTCCATATACCACCTGCAAAAATTACATTATCTGTTATTTCACGGTGCTTTTCAATCATTGCCTCATACACGTTTACGTCAGTTGAATCATATGACCAATAAACCTGCTCAACATCTTTGGGTACACATTTCTTTACAACATCGGAGAAGTTTGTAGCAGCGCTGTAACCAAATTCACCCGCCATTTCAAAGAACATATCACTCCACATCATAGGCTTAAAACCATATTTCAGTGCAATCTCACGGCATTTATTCAAATGTCGGCAGAAAATCTCTGATTTGTTACAATAATTGTTTTTGTCAAGGTACCTGCCCTGACCAAGAAAAACTGCCTCGTCCATACCAATGTGTACGCGACGGCTTTTATACATCTTTGAAAGACTCACAAAAATCTGTTCAATAAATTTATATGTATCTTCATTATCTGTAAGCAGAATATCGTGCGTGTCACGCATTCTTATAAAAGCATCCCATTTTAGTGCAGTTGCAAGATGCGCAAGCAACTGAATACAGGGTACAAGCTCTATACCCAGCATCTCACCAAACTCTTCCATTTCTTTTATCTCATCGGGTGTATATCTGCCACGCATATGACCGAAGTACTCATATCCCTCAACTGTGTACGTATCTTCGGTATAAAGCATAAACATATTAAGACCCATAAGGGACATATATTTCATTATCTCTTTAACCGTTTTTGTCTTAAAAACTGAATTTCGTGACATATCATACATTGCCCCGTTGGTCTTAAAGCTTCTTTGCTCTTTTACTTCAAAATCACCGTTTATGTTTTTACAAAGAAGCATTAAACCGCGAAAAAATGAAACTTTCTCACCATATTCAATTACTGCTTCCTTCCCTGAAAGTCTCACATTGAGTGCTTTTTCATCACTGACCTTCTTTGCCGTCACAACATAATCTGGGCTCTCATCTGAAATTGTAAACTTTAAAATTTCCGCAACCTGATTAATCCCGTCTAATAATTCTGCTGCATTTTCAAACATTAACTTTATCATCTGACTTTCCTCCGTTTCATTACATTGTATTTGAAAACTAATGCTTGATTTCATTATAACAACAGCACAATTAAACGTCAATGAATAATTCGATTTTATTGTAAAAAACGAATATTATTTTTTTTACAATTCCCTTGTTACTTTAATTCCTGAAAAATAATTTGAAAAAAACGACTAAAAAAATGAGCATATGCAAATTCATTTAGCATAAGCCCATCTGTGAAATTAAAATCCTTTAAACATTTTTCTGTATTCCAACGGAGTGTAGCCCGTTTTTTGCTTAAATACACGACTAAAATGACACGAATCGGTAAACCCGAGCATATCACCGATTTCCGAAACAGGTGTACTCTCAAAAGCAAGTAGTTCCTTGGCGCGTTCCAAACGCAAAAAAATCATATACTGTAGCGGTGACATCTTATAAATAGTTTTAAATATTTTTCGAAAATGTACTTCACTCATATTTGCCGTTTTTGCAAGAGATTGAACAGAAATATCTTTATTGGCGTAATTTTCGGAAATAATTTCAATTATATTTTTAAATACATCCCTTTTATGTTCAGGAATATATGTGCTTAATTCCTCACTGACAAGGCGTGAACATATATCATATAAGATACTCATACTCTTAAGGTGAAATGACGTTTCACGTGCACTCCATACTTTATACAGCTTTTTAAAATGAGTATCCATATCCTGTATTGCAGGATATACCTGCGATAACATTGTATTTGCCGATACATCAAAAGAAAAATCAACACAAATAAAATGGTAATAATCACTTAAAATGTGTCTGTCATAATCACAACCATTGGCAAGATATATTAAATCACCCGTACGAACACAGTGCTTCTTACCATCAAAATGATATTCCGCCAATCCGTCTAATATAAAAACAAGCAAGTCACTGTTTCTGTGAATACCTTTCGTCATTTCATTCTCTGACTGATGGTTTGCGCTGTTTGCAACGTATGATATTGAACGGATATATAATTCATTATTCCCTATTAATTCACCGTTTTTCAATCTTATTCTCTTCCTTTGAAAACAATTGATGTTAATTTTGAGTTATTATAACACGCATAAACAAATTAGTCAAGGACGTCATTTTTAATACAAGCAAAAAGGCAAGCATTATGCTTGCCTTTATATTTAAAAGAAATCAATAAGTCCAACTATAAATAATGCCAATATTATAACCGGAATTACATACTTAACATATCCGTACATCCACTTACGTACTTTTACGCCTTTGCCCGTATTTGCCTCTTCCATAAAGTTCTTCCATCCCCAGCCACGCTTTGATGTACAAAACAGTACAAATGTTAACGAACCAAGAGGTAACAGAACGTTACTTACAAGGAAATCTTCCATATCCATTATTCCCTTGCCAAGAATGTTCACATCTGACAGAACATTGAAGCCTAATATTGCAGGTAATGAAAGCACCATCATAGCAATACCATTAATCAAACAAGCCTTCTTTCTGCTACACTTTAACCAGTCAGTTGTACTTGCAATAATAAGTTCATAAACTGCAAATATGGTTGACAATGCAGCAAATGACAGAAACAGGAAGAAGAATGAACCGATTACTCTGCCAAATGGTATACTGTTAAACAAGTGCGGTAATGTTATAAATATCAGGTTGGGTCCTGAATCCGGCTGCACTCCGTTAGCAAAGCACGCAGGAAAAATAATTAAACCTGATGTTACTGCAACAAATGTATCAAGAATGGCAACATTGATTGATTCTCCCATAAGTGCTCTGTCTTTACCTAAATAACTACCAAATATCGCCATAGAACCAATACCAAGGCTCAATGTGAAGAATGCCTGATTCATTGCATTTACAATAACTCTGCCGGCACCAATATCCTTGAATCTTCCAATATCGGGTAACAGGTAAAACTCAAGTCCTGCACGTCCGCCTTCCATTGTAAAGCTGTTTATTGCAAGTGCAACCATAATAACCAATAAGGCAATCATCATTACCTTTGTAACTCTTTCAAGTCCCTTCTGAAGTCCGAATGAACATACCATAAACCCAATAACTATGACAATAAAAGTATATACTATCATTGTCCACGGTTCTGCAAGCATTGATCCGAAAACGCCTTCAATTCCTGCTTTGTCAAGGCCAACAAACATACCCCTGACACTATCTACGCAGTACTTTATAAGCCAACCGGATACCATTGAATAAAACATCATCAAAAGATAGCAACCAACAAATGCAAAACCACCGTGTATATGCCATTTTGAACCCTTGGGTTCAATCTCCTGATACATTCTTACAGGGCTCTTCTGACTGGCACGTCCAACGGCAAACTCCATTGTCATTACAGGAATGCCCAATAAAATCAAACAGGCAAAGTATATCAATACAAATATACCTCCACCGTTCTGTCCTGCCATATACGGGAACTTCCATACATTACCTATACCAATTGCACATCCTGCACTTAGCAAAATAAAACCCAGACGGCTTCCTAAATGTTCTCTCTTTTCCATATTATCCTCCTTACCACTTTGTGTAGTCACGTTCCTTGTTTACCAAGGCATTATAAAATATTTTTCGTTCATCTTCCTTTGTTACAGAAATCGGACAGTTTTCGTTAACTGATTCTAAAATTGATTTATCTAACCATAGGTCAATATCTGAATCAGTTATTTCTTCATCTATGGGGGCAATTTTATTTATGAACGATTTAAAGCCCGTAAGCTCGTGTCCGAATGCATCTATCACGTTAACCGCACGCATTACATCGGCTCTTGCGATAAATGAAATAAATTCAACAAGTAATGCACCGTTCGCCTTACCGTGAGGTATATTCTTTGAACACGTTACCTGATGTCCCATTGCGTGAACAAGGTTAAGTCCCGTATGTGCAACCGCCATACCTCCTGCCGATGCCGCCATTAAAAGCTTTTCTCTTACTTCTTCCGTTATTTCACCTGAAATCAGTGCGTCTGTGCATTGACCTATTAAACGTATCGCCTCAAGGGCAACGGTATCCGAAAGAAATGATGCCTTCGTATTAAGATATGATTCAACAGCGTGACACAATGCATCAATCGCAGTATTGCGTGTTACCTCAAGGGGTAATGTTAAGGTATAACGTAAATCCAGATATGTAGCAACCGGGAAACATTCCTCCGATTTAAAACTTCGCTTATTTGATGGTTTATCAAGCGTAAGCATGGCATACTGGGTAGTATCCGAGCCTGTTCCGGCTGTTGTAGGAATACACACCACAGTAAGCGGTGGGTTTTCATACTCTTCGTCAAATATTTCCATTGGTGAAATATCGTTTGCCGCATACACCGCCGCAGCCTTCGCTGCATCGAGTGCAGAACCACCACCGATACCTATTACATAATCAGTACCAGCAGACTGCATTGTTTTACCAAGAGTAAATATCTCTCCTATTGGTGTATCGCTTGTAATATGGTCATATATTCCGTATTTAACTCCATAGGCATCAAGCACCTCTGTAACATCCTTTAATGCACCTGACACAACTGCAGACTGTTTACCTGTAACAATCATACACATTCTGCCCTGAATAAGATGTTCCGGATATTCCCTGACGCAGTTTTTACCTGAAATTAAAGTCGTCGGCATATAATATTTGGGCATAGCCAGACCCCCTATCAATTATCTATATAATTCTACCATATATGAAGTTTTTTGTCAATAAATGAAAAAAGCACTTTATTGATAAAGTGCTTTTCCATCTATTTAATAATTCCGGATTTTTTTACCAATACCGCCGCTTCAGCACGTGTTATGGTGTTGTGGGGTCTTATAGTATTATCCTCATACCCCTCAACTATACCAAGGCCCGTAAGGGTCAGTATTCCCTTCTCCGCCCATTGTGGTATTTCATCCTTATCAATAAAGCTTATTTTCCCATCTGAAGCCTCACCAACAATTCTGCTGATTACCGTAAATGCTTCACTTCGGGTAATACTGCTGTCAGGGTCAAAGTACAGTGTTACACCATCGTCACTTTTACCCGTAATATATCCACACTCAACCATCGCATTTACATACGGTAAGGACCACGGCTGAATTTTATCGTTGTCAATAAACCCTGTTTGATTGTTTTTACTCTCTATACCAAGACCTTTTGCAACAATAACACAAAACTGCTCCCTTGTGATATTTCTGTCAGGCTTAAATAGCTTTTTACCGTTTTCCTCAAAGCCGTTAATTATTTCAAGCTTCGCCATTTCTTCAACGGTATCTTTTGCCCAATGGGTTTTTATATCTGCAAATGTCGGTTTTTCTATAATTCTTATGGGAATCTCTTTTGTTACACCTGCAATTGTTACTGTAACGGATGCTGTTTTGCTTCCATCGTCTTTAATTGAAACTTCTCCGTCAGGAGTTACACTTACCATTGAGCCTGTACCGTCCCACTTAAACATATAAGGCTCGCTTTCAAGTCTTACTCCGTTAACATATGCTCCTGCCTCTAAAGCATAGTTTATCATTCCGTCTTCAGGTACGGTTAACTCCTCTATTTCTTTACCTGTTGCCTGATTTATAATCTGTACCTCTTGTGGGCTTTCATAGGTTTCAAAGGTAAACGTCTTATTATACCTTTCACCCTTTACATATACCTTTACTGTACCCTTACCTGCAAATGTTATTACATTGTCCTCTGACAACGTCGCATTGGCATTACCAAGGTTTTCGAGGGTAAAGGTTATATCACGCAAACCGTCCATTCTATAGTTGCCTGTATCATAGACACTCTCTGCAACTAATTTATGTGTTGCACCTGACATAAAATTATTAGTTGTATTTTCAATCCAGTTTACGTACCATACCACATCGGTACGTTCTCTTAAATCCTGCAAAAACAGATAGTTGGCACATCTGCGTTCTCTTCCGTCAGAAGGTTTATTTGAAATTGTAAAATCGTCTGTTCCCGGAAATACGCCACCAATGGCAGTTGAACCGCCACCGTCAAGATTTATTGCATCAACGCACCCAAGCTCTGCTAATCTTTGTGCAAGGTCTTTAAGGGATACTCCCTTACTGTGCCCCGTCTGTCGTCCGTCAACGGTATAAAATACAATATTTCCGTCAGCTTTTATTCCCACTGCTGTTCTCGGTGCTGTACCTGCAGAAAAACCTGTACCGACCACTCCCTTTTCTATAAGCCTGTCACCAATTGAAGATATTGCATACTGTGCTTCTGACCAGTCATTTGAAAAGTCACCGATAATACTGTTTGTCAATGATAATTTATCTCCAACTGCAAGATTTGACAAAAACTCATAAAATCTCTTATCACCGTCTACATCCATCACGAACACATACTTATCATCCGGAATTTTTATTGCACCGTCATAGATAAATATCTCATCCACCTTAAGTGTCATTTCAGAATTAATACCAAGATTTCCGTCTGTTTTTGAACATATAACATAGAGAGCATTAAAATCTGTTTTTGTATCTTCTGCAAAATTACTGTCAAGGAGGTTCACACAGTGAAAGCCCTTCTGTAACCATTTATTGATATACTGGACGGTTATTTCTTTATTGTCCTTTTTCAGCGTAGTTTCAATATTAATTCTATCTATAAATGCCGTTCCGTCCTCACGAAAGCCTATAGCATTCTGCTCACCGTTTTCCTTTGACCATATTTCACCGTTAATTATGGTATATCCCATAGGTATTCCTGTTTTAGTCGAGAAAAAATCTCCGTTTATTCCTATAAAGGGACGGAGATGGTTCTTCTCCATATACTTTGATGCCGAGGTTATTGTTCTCGTACCATATATACTCTCTCCATTTACAACAACGGGACGTGCTTCGGGGTTTGGTTTATACTCAACATAATTTTCTGTTTGTTTTCCAACACTCTCCGACATAAAAACATTATTATTATA
>JAZNVD010000117.1:0-8342 GCA_045592645.1 Candidatus Ornithomonoglobus sp.
CACATTGCAACACAGTCCTGACCGATTGTATCGTGCTTATCCATTAAAAACGCAATTCTTAACTTTGTACCGACACCGTCTGTGCCAGATACAAGTACGGGGTTAGTGTAGCCCTGGGGTATTTCAAACAAACCGCCGAAGCCACCGATACCACCAAGAACACCCTCGATTGCAGTTCTCTTAACATCGTCTTTAATAAGTCTTACTGATTCGTAGCCTGCCTCAACGTCAACGCCGGCTTTCTTATATGCATCTGTTGCCATATTTATATTCTCCTTTGTAAATTATAGTGCCTGAGCCTTTTCTTTAATCATAGCGTCCTTTGCGTAAACGGCCTCTGCCATTTTCACACGTGCTTCCTTAAGCATTGGCTTAATGTAGTCATACTTAAGTGACAGCATCTCTGCCGCTAAAATTCCTGCATTTGTTCCGTTATTAAGACCAACTGTCGCAACGGGGATACCGGGGGGCATCTGTACGGTTGCAAGTAATGCGTCCATTCCTGAGAATGTAGACTCAATGGGGATACCTATAACGGGAAGTGTTGTGTTTGCGGCAACAACGCCGCCTAAATGTGCCGCCATACCTGCCGCACAGATTATAATATCAATGCCGTTATCCTCGGCATTCTTTGCATATTCCATTGCTTTTTCAGGGGTGCGGTGGGCAGAGATAACGTTAGTTTCAACCTCAACATCAAACTCCTTAAGCTTTGTGATACAGCCTTTAACCTTGTCAAAGTCTGAATCAGAACCCATAATAAGGGCTACCTTTGGTTTACTCATAAGTATAAGTCCTTTCTCGTGTATTAAAATTAAGTCTTTTAAGACAATATTTTCATACATTATATTATACAATGAAACAGCTATTTTTTCAAGCTTTTTTTAGAACTTTTTGGAACTTTTTGATGTAATAAAAAAAGGCAGGAGACCCCGCCTTTATTTAAGGAATAATATATACAAAATGCCGCATACCATACTTGACAGTGTACCGAACAAAATCACAGGCCCCGCAATGGTAAAAATCTTTGCACCTACACCCAATATAAACCCCTCTGTCCTTGATTCAATTGCAGGTGCCGTTACGGCGTTGGCAAAGCCCGTAACGGGGACAAGAGTTCCTGCACCACCATATTTGGCTAGCTTCGGGTAAAGATTAAGCCCCGTAAAGAGTGCGCTTAAAAATATAAGTGTAACGGTTGTGAGGGTAGAGGCAAGCTCCTTTTCCATCCCAAGATATTTATAGAGATTAAGAAATCCCTGACCGACAGCACAGATACCGCCACCGATTAAAAAGGCAAAAAAAGAATTTCTTACAACTTTTGATTTTGGTGATTTACTTTCTGTATATTTTACATATTCTTTGTTTGTCATATCCATAAAATCTCACTCCTTTCACCTTATTATGTACAAATTATGAATTTTTATAAAAATATAAAAAAACAGTTGAGATTTACAAATTCTTATGATATAATTACCCTGTATCATTGTGAATTAAAACAGGTAAGTGATTTTATGTTTGGATATGTCAGTGTCAACAAAGCACATTTAACCGAGGAGGAGTACGGAGCTTTTACCTCATACTACTGCGGTGTATGTAAAGCAACGGGTGATGTTGCGTCCCATACTGCACGGTTAGGTTTAAGCTATGATATAACATTTCTTGCGTTGGTTTTAGGTTCAATTACAGACGACGGTGAAGAAAGGGACATCCTTTGTCCCGTTCATCCGCAGAAGAAACGCAAATGCAGATTTTCTGACAGATGTATTGACTATTCTGCAGGAGTCGGAGTAATGTTGAGCTACTTAAAGCTTCTTGATGACTGGCAGGACGAAAAAAGCATAAAGGCACTTATGGGTATGGCGGTTTTCCGCCACGGATACAAAAAGGTATTGAAGGAATTGCCCCTTGAATATCACATAATATCACGGCAATTAAGAGAGCTGTCACGCCTTGAAAAGGAGAAGTGTGCTTCCCCTGATGACGTTGCAGAGGCATTCGGGAAGATTTTAGAGGCACTGTTTACCCCGTATTTTATGGAGGATGAAGCTTTAAGGCGAAAGCTTCAGTGGCTCGGTCTTAATCTTGGGCGGTGGATATATTTAATTGACGCCGTAAATGACCTTGAAACGGATATTAAGAGGAATAACTATAACCCATTTATAGAAATGGGCTATAAAACAAAAGAGGAATGTGCAAGAGATATGGAACTTGCACTTACCCTTAATCTTGAGGGTGTAGCTTCGGCGTTTGAATTAATTGATTTTAAGGAAAACAAAGACCTTATAGGTAAGATAATATATATTGGTTTAAAGGAAAAGCAACAACTGATTTTAAAGGGTCAGGGAAAGGAAAATAAATGAACCCATACGAGGTCCTCGGTGTCAGTCAGAATGCTGACGAGGAGACTGTAAAAAAAGCATATAAGGAGCTTGTAAAAAAGTATCATCCCGATAAGTATGTCAACAACCCTCTTGCAGACCTTGCTGCGGAGAAAATGAAGGAAATCAATCAGGCATATGATATGATTATCAATAAAAAGACATCATCGGGCAGTACAGGCACAGGCTATTCTAACCCGCACTATGGCGGTTTTGGCGGATATAATAATCAACCGCCCACATTTTCAACTGTACGTCGACTGATACAGATGAACAACATTATGCAGGCACTTATGATGCTTCAGCAGTTACCAAAAACGGCAGAGTGGTATTATCTTTCAGGCCTTGCAAATATAAAGGCAGGAAGATACACTGACGGTATCCGTTTTATGGAGCAGGCAGTGGCAATGGAGCCCGGCAATAACGAATACAGAGATACATTAAACAGTGTAAAAAACAGGTCAACACAGTACAATACAGGCGGTGGAATGTACGGCAATGGAATGGATTGTTGTCCTATGCCGTGCTGGTGTCTGCCATGTTTTTGTGACTGTAACCCCTGTTGCTGATAAAGAGAGTGAGGAGAAATGGCAGAGGAAAAACATATAACCTCAATCGGCGGTCAGGCAGTAATGGAAGGCGTAATGATGCGTGGACCGTATAAAACTGCAATTGCAGTACGCAAGCCTGACGGCGAGATAGAAATGAAGGTTGATGAAAACGGCACAAAGACAAAGCCGAAGTTTTTGAAGCTACCGATTATAAGAGGCTGTGTAAACTTTGTTGAAAGCCTTGTTACAGGTATGAAGGCATTGATGTGGAGTGCAGAGTTCGTTGACCTTGAGGATGAGGAAGAATCGGAGAGCAAGTTTGATAAATGGCTTGAAGATAAGCTCGGCGACAAGATAAAGGATGTAGTAATCTATGTTGCCGTAGCATTGTCAATAGTAATGAGTGTGGGATTGTTCATCCTGCTTCCGTCGGTATTGTCGGGTGCGGTTGAGGCAATACCGGGACTTCACTGGCTGACAGGTACAAAGACTTTTACAAGCGTCTTTGAAGGAATTATGAGAATGCTCATATTTTTGGGCTATATGATACTTGTATCTCAAATGAAAGACATAAAACGTGTCTTTGAATACCACGGAGCAGAGCATAAGACAATTGCGTGCTATGAGGCGGGGGACGAACTGACGGTTGAGAATGTGAAAAAGCATAGCCGTTTTCATCCCCGTTGCGGAACAAGCTTTCTGGTGTTCGTAATGATTATAAGCATTATCGTATACGCATTTCTGCCAAGATTTGACGAATACGGGAAAATAATAGCTATACTTTTAAGAATGGCCACAAGACTTTTGTGCTTACCCATAGTTGCAGGGTTATCCTATGAGGTAATCAAATGGGCAGGCAGGAGTAAGAGTAAGTTAGTGGGGATATTGTCAAAGCCGGGACTTTGGCTTCAGAGAATTACAACCCGTGAGCCTGATGAGAGTCAGATAGAGGTTTCAATCCGTTCAATGGAGCCGTGTATACCCGAGAACAAAGAGGAGGACAAATGGTAGAGGACAGTTTACGCAGTAAGGTGCGTAGAGAATTAGGGGAAAATGAACATGAGGCAGATTGGATAATCTCCCATGTGACAAAGCTTTCACAGGAGGATTTTATTTTAAAGTCCCGTGAAATCACAGAGGCGGAAGAAAACGAGATAATGGAAATCGTCGCACGCCGTAACGCAGGGGAGCCCCTGCAGTACATTTTAGGTGAAACAGAGTTTATGGGTTTACCCTTTAAAGTTACAGAGGATACTCTTATACCCAGACAGGATACAGAAACCCTTGTTGAAACAGTAATTGAAAAGATTAAGGACAAGGATAAGGAAGTGCGTGTGCTTGATATTGGTACAGGTACAGGTTGTATTGGTATTTCCATTGCAAAGCTGTGCCCCAATGCAAAGGTAACGCTTCTTGATTATTCTGATGCAATTCTGGATGTTGCAAAGGAGAATGCAGAGCTTAACGGTGTTAATGTGGACATTATCCGTTGTGATATTTTAGAGGAAATACCCGAGGGTAAGTACGATTTTATCGTATCAAATCCGCCCTATATTGAAACTGATACCATATTCAGCCTTGATAACATTGTAAAGAGCTATGAGCCACCCGAGGCACTTGACGGCGGTTTTGACGGGTTATTGTTCTATCAGAGAATAGTTGAGGACCTGGTTGAAACACTTCTTGAGGAGAACGGATATATAGCCTTTGAGATAGGCTATAATCAGGGTGAGGCAGTTGAAGAAATCCTTGAGGAGGGTGACTTCTCAGGTGTTAAGGTTATTCAGGACCCCTGCGAGAATGACCGTGTTGTTATTGGAAAATATAAGGCATCTCTTTTTAACTTCGAATAATCAGGAGAAAGATTATGGACAGAGTTACAAAAGCAGAGGAATTGTTTAAGTCGGGTTATAATTGTGCACAGTCAGTTTTTGGTGCTTTTTGTGATGACATTGGCATAGATTTTGACACGGCTATGAAAATATCCGAGGGCTTCGGTGCAGGCTTTGGAAGAATGCGTCTTACCTGCGGTGCAGTGTCAGCTATGGGAATGGTAGCAGGAATGATGTTGTCACGAGGAGCTGGCGAGGGAGATACCCGTAGTATTGTTTATGAAAAAATACATACAATGACAGAGGAGTTTAAAGCACTTAACGGCTCAATAATATGCGGAGACTTGCTTGGACTTAACAAGAGCAGTGAGTATAATCCCACACCTGAAGCACGGACAGAAACATATTATAAGAAGCGTCCTTGTGTGGAGTATGTAAAGGACTGCGTGAGAATTGTAGAGAAAAATTTCAAATTTGATTAAAAGAAACCGGAATTCGGTTTCTTTTTTATTGACAATGGTTGGAAAATAGTATAGAATTAGGTTATAATGAAAACATTGGAGGATAAAAATATGAGCAAAAAGTATGATGTTGCAGCATATATCTGGCCTGCATATACGGGTAATGAAAAGCGTACACGCATTTTCTGGCCCGAGGGCTACGGTGAGTGGCAGACAGTAAAGAATCATACAAAGAAATATGAGGGTGATACATGGCCGAGAAAGCCCTTGTGGGGATACCAGAATGAGGCAGATCCTTATGTAATGGAAATGCAGATTGAGGCGGCGGTTGACCACGGCGTAAATGTGTTCATATATGACTGGTACTGGTATGACGGCAGACCTTTCCTTGAGCAATGCTTAAATGACGGCTTCTTAAAGGCAAAGAATAACAAGAAAATGAAATTCTACATAATGTGGGCTAACCACGATGCCAACAGCCTTTGGGATAAGCGAACATCAGGTGACCCCGAGGTGGTATGGCGTGGCTCAATAGATGAGGCAGAGTTTAAAAAGGTTGGAACACGTTGGTTAGAGCAGTATTTTACAATTGATAACTATTACAAGATTGACGGTAAGCCCGTTGTATCTATTTATGATATTGCAAACTTTGTAAACGGACTTGGCGGTTACGAGAATGCTAAAAAGTCAATTGCATGGCTTAATGAAGAAGCAAAGAAATACGGACTTCCCGGTGTGCATTTCCAGTATGTAAAGTGGGGAGATGAGAACAACAACTTTACAGGAGTTGACTCATCAAAGATTGATATTTCAGGCGGAGATTTCATTGTTGACCTTGGCTTTGAGTCAGTAACAAACTATCAGTTTGTTCACTTTATGGATATGAACCGTGACTACGGTAAGATTATAAAGGAGCTTCCCAAGGAATACGAGAAAATTAGAAAGGGCATTGACCTTCCGTACTTCCCCCACGTTTCAGTAGGTTGGGACAATAACCCCCGTTATATTGATAAGATTGAGCCTATATGTACCAATGCAACTCCTGACAAGGTTGAGGATGCAATGCGTATGGCAAAGGCTTATGCTGATAAGTATAACGACGTTCCTCTCATTGTAGTAAACAGCTGGAACGAATGGACAGAAACAAGTTATCTTGAGCCTGACGATTTATATGGCTATGGATATCTGGAGGCAATTAAAAAGGTATTCACAGAAGAATAAGACCGCATCTTTTTGCGCAGAACATAAAAAGTCGCTTGAAAAAGCGACTTTTTTATTACAAACAAAAGTCATCCTCGGAGTACACAAGTAAGCCGTCGGGGGTGTGAAACTTTGTTTCACTGCCTTTTGTTTGTTCTGCATCAAAAATCTGCTAGTCTGTTTGTGCGATAGTATTGTAATACAAATGTAAAGAAAAATATTAAATTTTTTGTAAATTTTTTGTTGTCAGAGGTCGAATGTAGTGGTATAATGATTAAAAATCATCCGTTGAAGATTTCGGAATTGGAAAAGACCGGAATTTGAGGAAACTCTGGAGAAGCTCCCAAAAGAGTGCCGAAGGTGCAAGATTATTTTAATCGAATCTCTCAGGCAAAAGGACAGAGAAGACATTTTTATTTTAGTTTAATAGATATGTCTATGGGGATAATTCGGAGTTGCTGATTTTTAAGCAACTTTTTTTATTTTTAAGGAGGACATTATGGACGCATTATTAAAATTAGTTCAGACAGTCAACACATACCTAACAGATTATGTTCTTATTTTCTTGTTGGTAGCAGTAGGTATCTGGTTTTCAATCAGAACAAAGTTCGTTCAGGTTCGTTGCTTTGGCGAAGGTATGAGAAAGGTGTTTGGTAACATCAAGCTTCGCGGCGGTAAGAACGAGGGCGGTTTAAGCTCATTCCAGGCGCTTGCAACTGCTGTTGCAGCACAGGTAGGTACAGGTAACATCGTTGGTGCATCAGGTGCTATTTTAGTCGGTGGCCCCGGTGCTATCTTCTGGATGTGGATAATTGCATTCTTTGGTATGGCAACAATCTACGCCGAGGCAACCTTGGCACAGGAAACAAAGGTTGTTAAGGAAGACGGTTCAGTTCTTGGCGGCCCCGTTTACTACATAAAGGAAGCTTTCAAGGGTAAGTTTGGTACATTCCTTGCAGTTTTCTTTGCAATAGCTGCAATGCTTGCACTTGGCTTTATGGGTTCAATGGTACAGTCAAACTCAATTGCAGAGTCATGTAATACAGCCTTTGGTGTTCCTACATGGGTAGTAGGTGCGATTGTTGCGCTTGTATGTGTATTTATATTTCTTGGCGGTATTCAGAGAATTGCAGCAGTTACAGAGAAGCTTGTACCCCTTATGGCAGTATTGTTCTTAGTAGGTGGTGTGGTTGTTCTTGCTATGAATATTACTAATGTTCCCGAGGCAATCGGTATGATTTTCAAGTACGCATTCACACCTCAGGCACTAATCGGTGGTGGTATCGGTGCAGCATTGAAGACAGCTATCAGCCAGGGTGCAAAGAGAGGTTTGTTCTCAAATGAGGCTGGTATGGGTTCAACACCCCATGCTCATGCTCAGGCTAATGTAAAGACACCTCACGAGCAGGGTGTAGTTGCTATGATAGGTGTATTTATTGATACATTCGTGGTACTTACAATGACAGCATTGGTAGTAATCACAGTGTTGTTTGCAGGTGAGAACGGTCTTGCAGCAGGTGATTATGTAGCAAACCTTGCAGCGTCAGGCATTACAAAGACAAATGCAATGCAGACAGCGTTTACAAACACATTCTCATCGCTTGGTGGCTTTGGTAACATCTTTATTGCAATCTGCTTACTGTTCTTTGCATTCTCAACCATCATTAGCTGGAACTTCTTTGGTAAGTTGAACGCACAGTATCTATGCAAGAAAAATGAGAAGGTTGGCGTTGCACTTTATTCAATAATCGCAATCGTATTTATATTCCTTGGTTCAATCTTACAGAACGACCTTGTATGGGAGCTGACAGACTTCTTTAACTACTTAATGGTAATCCCCAACGTAATTGCATTATTCGCACTTACAAGACTTGTTAAAGTAGTTAAGAGAGAAAAGAAATAATAAGACCGGCAAAT
>JAZNVD010000118.1:0-3513 GCA_045592645.1 Candidatus Ornithomonoglobus sp.
AACGTGGAAAATTACATTTCCGCCGTTACCGCCGTCACCACCGTCAGGTCCGCCTGCGGGAACGTATTTTTCACGACGCCAGGATATTGCACCGTTACCGCCGTTGCCTGCCTTTATGAATATTTTAGCCTTATCTGTAAACACGAAAACACCTCCTTAATGAGAAAGAAAAAATCCCAAAACGCAGACGCTTTGGGATTCGTGCTTTCCTAATTAGTCAGCATATACGCTGCACTGTTTCTTATCTCTGCCAAGTCTTTCGAACTTAACCTTACCGTCGATTAGGGCGAACAATGTATCATCCTTACCTCTGCCAACATTGTTACCCGGGTGAATCTTTGTTCCTCTCTGTCTTACAAGGATATTACCGGCAAGAACAAACTGACCGTCTGCTCTCTTGACGCCAAGTCTTTTTGACTCACTATCACGACCGTTTTTAGTACTACCAACACCTTTTTTATGTGCCATGTGTCTTTACACCTCCGTGAAAATCAAAATCTTGTTATTGAACTTACGCGTTGATCTTTGTGATCTCAACCTTTGTATAAGGCTGTCTGTGACCCTTCTTCTTACGCTCGTTCTTCTTTCTCTTCATCTTGAAAACAACGACCTTCTTACCTTTGCCGTTCTTAAGAGCCTTTGCCACAACTGTTGCACCCTCAACTGTGGGAGCACCAACCTTTACAGCATCGCCCTCGCCTGCCATAAGTACAGTATCAAAAGTTACCTCTGTGCCTTCCTCTACGTTAAGCTTCTCAACATAGATTACGTCACCCTCTGAAACCTTATACTGCTTACCGCCTGTTACGATAATTGCGTACATATTGTTACACCTCCTCTTATTATTAATGAGGACACGCTAATTACGGTATGTTTGCACATTTAATAAACCGTTTCTATGCGGTCACCGTTAAATTATAACAGATATATCCACCATTGTCAAGCATTTTTTTAAACTTTTTTAGTCTTCTTTTATGTTGATAATTGCACCTACTGACGGCCTCGGGAAAATACTTACTGTTCGGAATGGAAACAGTTCACTCTCGCCTGTGACTTTCTCAATCACCTCTGCTTTTACGGGATTCATAATTACCACAACATCAGCTTCCCCATCCTCTATTGCCTTAACACAGTCGCGACTGCTTATTGAGGTTGATACAAGCTCCTTGTAATCCTCCTCAATACCAAATATATCGTTAATAATAAGTTTCCTTAATACCACCGTATCAACACCGCAGTAATGCTCTGACATATCAGGTAAAAGGTTCTTCCTGATATAATCTGTGTCTGTAAGGGTCAGACGATAAAAATAATTTCCGCCCGAATATATCGCAAGACAGGTATTTAAGCTTTTTGTCTGTATCTGCTTTTTCATTGTGTTCGTAATTGTTTCATCCTGGGAATCGACAATTATTTTTTCCACCTTAAAGTGGTCCTGGGCAAGTGCCACTAAAAGCTCCTCGGAGTAGCCGTTTGGAAGCTTGATTTTTCTGTGCTCGGGCATAATTGCAAGACCGTCGGAATTTGAATCAAAAAGTGATACCATTGTATAGTTGTACGGCTCTTTGCCTGTGTGATTGGGGTTGTTCTCACGCATATAGTCACGATACTGCAAACAAGTTGTGTAACGTGTCTGTCCGTCTGTGATATAGAGCTTCAGATTCTTCATATACTCACATACGCCGTCTATGATGTTTTTATCGGTTATACGCCATATTCTCTGGTGCATATCAAAGTCCCTGGAATCAAACTCCACGTCCGGTTCTTTACGGCTCAAATTTGTCATAAGACGGAACAACTGCTTGTTTCGGTCTATATAAAGACACGAAATCATACTCAAATCGGAATTTGTCGCATGGACAAGGTCATAACGGTCCTGCTTCGAAATCTCACGGACCTCTTCGCACATATGAATATCCTGACCCAGCTCTTCAATCTCAAGAAGCGTTACATAAGTCAGATTCTGAAATTTTGTGCCGTTTAACTCAACCGTTTCCTCGTAAAGATATATTGCATCCTCTGTATCACGCACAAGAACATCATTCTTTATCCAGTCATTTAAGTACTCACGGGCTCTTGTGTATTTATTCTCAATCTCATTATCAAGAGTCATTGTGCGTCCGTCAAAGAGTCGGATTGCGTTGTACTCATTCATATTATAGAGAGTATCCCTCTCGTCCTCTGTCATATTGTACTTGGTAGGTGCTACAACTGTTGCAATATTCCCTACCTTTTCGGAGTTATAAAAATATCCCTTAAAAGGCTTTATGTTTGCCATTTTATATCCCCCTTCTTTTTATGATTTAATATAATTATCATACCATAAATCAAGAAATTGGTCAATAGAAAATGGTGGTTTTTCCAAGTATTTTTAGGGATATGGAAATGATAATCCGCACAAGATAATATTGCATCAGGCAAAATAATTTAAAAGGTGGAATTTCACAATGAATAACTCACAATTTTTTAAAGGTATCGGCACAGGAATTATTATCGGTGCGGGACTTACTATGCTTATGGACCCCGTTACCGACCGTCAAAGACACAAGCTCGTTAAGAAAACCGAGGGTATGTTTAAAAATATGGGCGAAATGGTAGATTCCGTTGTCGGTATGTTCAAATAAGCTTGAGGGAACTTCCCTTAAGCTTATTTTTTGCAGGAAATTTCAATTTTCGACTTGAAAATACATGTTATTTGGTTTATAATATCCCTATGGACTAAAAAGGAGGCATTGGGAATGGCAACGTGGATAACGCATTTGAGAATTGCACAAAACTTAATAAATGACGGTTATGTACCCAATGACTATATTCCCGAATTTCTGGAGGGCTCCGTTGCCCCCGATTGCGGTTACGGTGAAAAGGACAGCTTTGGCGACTTTAATCCCCCACCCAAGGTTACCCACTGGGCTCCCGACGGGACAAAGGTGTTCTGTAATTACAGCGAATTTCACGATACATACTTAAAGGACAAGCCCAAAGATAAGAAATATTATTTCTATTTTGGCTATTACATACACCTTATATGCGACACATTATGGTCAACTATGATTTACCTGCCCAACAAACTTAAATATAAGGCAGAATATGACCGTGACGAACTTTTTCTTAACACCGTTAAGAAAGACTGGTACGATAACGATTTTAAGTTTTTGCAGGAAAATGAGGGCTTTGAGGCATATAAGACATTATGTGAGATTAAAACTGTAGAGGACTATCTCCCCTATTATGAAAATGGACAGTTAACAAAGCAAATTAAATATATAGCCGACTATTACAAGGGCTATAAAGAGCATATAACAGATAGAGATTATCCGTACCTTACATTTAATGAGATATCAGAATTTATAGAAATTGCAACTGAATTGGTAAAATTTAAGATTTAAAAAATGCGTGGCATCTGCCACGCATTTTGTTGTTTATTTCTGCTTCTTTTCTTTCTTCTCTCTCTTTACACAGTCTACCAACTTTGTAAGTGCAATTAGTGCAATTACGTTGGGAATAACCATTAAG
>JAZNVD010000119.1:0-15049 GCA_045592645.1 Candidatus Ornithomonoglobus sp.
GGCTACGATCCGACTTAAGTAATCGGTACGGTGGAATATCTACTGCTTGCGACACAGTTATGCCATAAACCGTTGTAACTAAGAATAGAACCATTATTTCCATAATTCCAATGAGAACAAGTCCCAATATGGTTATAACCGCCTTTGTAGTTATCTTTCCATCATAAAATAGTGATACCAAGAATATTGCAAGTCCCATTCCCACGGCATTCATAATTCCGTAACTGAACACAATGTTGCTTATGTTTATCATTACCGCCATTACCAGAACCGATATGCCGTAGACCCATGTGTCAAACGCCTCACGTTTTTTTAAAAAAGTATCTAACAGCATGGTCATCATTATCGCCTCAAATATCCTTGTAAGAATATCCGCAACGGTGTATATATTCATATTAAATACTTCCTTTCTTTAAAATTCATAAAGTCAGACATTAGGTCTTTCTTACATGTACGGCTTATGGGAACTGATACATCTCCATTATAGAGAATCATATCTCGTTCGTGAATTTCTTTTATGTGTCCTAAATTTACAATAAATGATTTGTGGGTTTTAGAAAACAGGGTTTTATCTATTTCCTCATAAATGTAAGATATTGGCTTGCAAATCTTATAAGTCCCGTCTTTATGGTGAAGTATCGTCCAATGACCCTGACTCTCAAAATAGAGAATATCCTCGCAGAATAAGCGTATTGTTTTGCGTTTTTCCGAGAACACAAATGTTGTTCTTTCTTGCCCGATTTTTTTGGACACCTCACTAAACACAGTTTTAAACTGGTCAAAGGACATAGGTTTTATAATAAATCTAAAAGGTTGACACTCAAAGCTTTGTTGCATATATTTTGTATGGTTTGTAACAAACACAATAACTACATGCTTGTCCCAGGCTCTAATCTGATTTGCCGTGTCTATTCCATTTAGTCCTTTCATTTCCATATCAAGAAAAATTGCATCATATCCACTATGTTCCGCTTTATGTGCAGAAACCAATTCTTCACCGCTTAGAAATGTGTCATATTGGAGATTGGAAATTTTTAAAAGTGATAAATATTCCTCAAATGATACAATGTAATCTGCATTATCATCACATATTGCTATTCTCATAATTAACCTCCCCGATCTGTAATCTTACATCTATTTTATAACAGAACATTCCAAATTTCAACAGTAAAACAAAAAAGACTGCCGAAGCAGTCTTTTTGTATGAGTTTAATTTATAATTAACCAAGCTCTGCGAAGTACTTGATTGTTCTTACCATCTGTGATGTGTATGAGTTCTCGTTATCATACCATGAAACAACCTGTACCTGTGATGTGCCATCGCCCATATCTACTACCATTGTCTGTGTAGCATCGAAGATTGAACCGTATGTTGAACCAACGATATCTGATGAAACGATTTCATCTGTGTTGTAAGCGAATGACTCTGTTGCAGCAGCCTTCATAGCAGCATTGATGCCGTCAACTGTTGCAGCACCCTCAACAACAGCAACAAGAATTGTTGTTGAACCTGTGGGTGTGGGAACTCTCTGAGCTGAACCGATAAGCTTGCCGTTTAGCTCGGGAATTACAAGACCGATAGCCTTTGCAGCACCTGTTGAGTTAGGAACGATGTTGCAAGCACCTGCTCTTGATCTTCTTAGGTCACCCTTTCTCTGAGGACCGTCAAGGATCATCTGGTCACCTGTGTAAGCGTGAATTGTTGACATGATACCACTCTTGATGGGCATATAGTCGTTAAGTGCCTTTGCCATGGGAGCAAGACAGTTTGTTGTACATGATGCAGCTGAAATAATCTTGTCATCTGCTGTAAGATCCTTGTGGTTTACGTTGTAAACAACTGTGGGAAGATCGTTACCAGCGGGAGCTGAAATAACTACCTTCTTAGCACCAGCATCGATATGAGCCTGAGCCTTGTCCTTTGATGTATAGAAACCTGTACACTCAAGTACAACGTCTACATCAAGCTCTCCCCAGGGAAGCTCTGCTGCGTTTGCCTTTGCGTAGATTGTAATCTTCTTACCGTCTACTGTGATTGAATCCTCACCAGCAACTACTGTATCTGCAAGAGCATACTTACCCTGTGATGAATCGTACTTCAAAAGGTGAGCAAGCATCTTGGGGCTTGTAAGGTCGTTAATTGCAACTACCTCGTAACCCTCTGCACCAAACATCTGTCTGAATGCAAGACGACCGATACGGCCAAATCCGTTAATAGCAACTTTTACTGCCATTTTTGTTTCCTCCTAAAAAATATATATATTTTTCTGTGATGTATAACATCCTAAAAATTATTTTACCTCAATTTTCTTAAATATACAAGAGTTTTTGTTAAATTTCTAATTTTTGCACAAAAACCCTTGTATTATTTACATTTTTATTGAGGAATTTTAGAGTTTTCAGACTCTTGTAACGCCGATATTTACATTTTCGCCGTTAATATTAAGCTCCTTTGATGTTTCACAATCTGCATCAAGAACAATATCGTCTGCCAACACCTGTGACTTGATATATTCACCGTTACGTGAGAATATATCACAAATCTTTGCATTGTTTGAAACATAAACCACAATGTGGTCCATAACCTCAAAGCCTGAATCTTTACGCATATTCTGTAGCTTTGACACAAGCTCACGAACGTAACCTTCTTCAATAAGCTCATCTGTAAGCTTTGTTTCAAGAACAACCGTCAATGCACCGTCACTGTCTGTTACATAATCATCTGATTTAACAGTTTCAATTAACAGGTCCTCTGCTGTCAATGCTTCGTCTACGCCGTTAACCTCGATAGTAACTGTACCCTTTTCATTAAGCTCTGCCATTGCCTTGCCACCGTCGATGTTTGCAAGAATATCACGAACTGTGTTTATATCCTTACCAAAACGTCTGCCCAAAGTCTTTAGCTGGGGCTTAAAGCTATATGATGCAAAGCCTGAAATATCATCTACAAACTCAACATTCTTAATATTAAGCTCGGTCTTGATAATATCCTTATAGAACTCCTTAAGCTCTGTCTCTGCCTTAACATAAATAGCGTTAAGGGGCTGACGGCTCTTAAGACCTGATGTATTACGGCACGCACGGCCAAGTACAACAATATCTGTAACCTCTGCCATTGCCTTTTCAAGCTCTGCGTCGATAAATGCGTCATCTGCTTCGGGGAAGTCACAAAGGTGAATACTCTCGGGAGCATCCTTGTCGATTGAACGAACAAGGTTCTGGTAAATATCCTCTGTCATAAAGGGAATCATAGGTGCTGATGCTTTTGCAATTGCAACAAGAGATGTATACAATGTCATATAAGCATTAATCTTATCCTGTGTCATTTCCTTTGTCCAGAATCTCTGGCGTGACAGACGAACATACCAGTTTGACATATCATCAACAAGCTTATCTAAAATCTTTGTTGTTTCTGTAATCTTGTAGTTCTCAAGATTGTTGTCAATATCTCTTACTGCAGAATTAACGCGGGACAACATCCACTTATCCATAACTGAAAGTTTATCGTACTCAAGCTTATACTGTGTTGCATCAAAGCTATCAATATTAGCGTATAGTACAAAGAACGCATATGTGTTCCACAATGTACCCATAAACTTTCTCTGTCCCTCTGTAACCGCCTTGTCGTGGAAACGGTTAGGAAGCCAGGGTGCTGAATTTGAATAGAAATACCATCTTACTGCATCCGCACCGTGTTTTTCAAGTGCCTCAAAGGGGTCAACAGCGTTACCCTTTGACTTTGACATCTTCTGTCCGTTCTCATCCTGAACAAGACCAAGAACGATTACATTCTTATATGGTGCCTGATTGAACAGAATTGTTGACTCTGCAAGTAGTGAATAGAACCAACCGCGAGTCTGGTCAACGGCCTCTGAAATAAAGTCCGCAGGGAAATTCTCCTCAAAGATTTCCTTGTTCTCAAAGGGATAATGCCACTGTGCAAAGGGCATTGCACCTGAGTCAAACCAACAGTCGATAACCTCGGGAACTCTCTTCATTTCACCGCCACAGTCTGGACACTTAATTGTTACCTCATCAACGAATGGACGGTGTAACTCAATATCGTCAGGACAGTTGTCTGACATTTCCTTAAGCTCTGCAATTGAGCCAATTACGTGACGTTTACCGCATGAGCACTCCCATACATTGAGGGGTGTGCCCCAATAACGGTTACGGCTGATACCCCAGTCCTGAACATTTTCAAGCCATGACCCGAATCTGCCCTCACCGATTGTCTTGGGTATCCAGTTAATTGTCTTATTATTCTTAATAAGGTCATCCTTAACCTCTGTCATCTTAATAAACCATGTATCACGTGCATAGTAAATAAGACCAGTATCACATCTCCAGCAGAAGGGATAACTATGTTCAAACTTGGGAGCATTAAACAATAAACCACGGCTATCCAGATCCTCAAGAACGAGCTTATCAGCATCCTTACAGAATACGCCGGGCCACTTTGTACCCTCTGTCAGGCATCCCTGACCGTCAACAAGCTGTAGGAAAGGCAAATCATACTTCATACCAACCTTTGAGTCGTCCTCACCGAATGCAGGGGCAATATGAACAATACCTGTACCATCTGTCAGTGTTACATAGTAATCGCAGGTTACATAGTATGCCTTCTTATTAAGATTATCCTGCTCGTAAAGACCAACATACTCCATTCTCTCAAGGTCGCTGCCCTTATATGTTTCAACAACCTCTGTTTCTACGTCCCCAAAGTTAGCTGACACAAGTGCCTCTGCCAAAATATAACAAGTGTCTTCCACCTTGATTTTAACGTATGTTTCATCAGGGTTTACACACAATGCCACGTTTGAGGGCAATGTCCAGGGTGTTGTTGTCCACGCAAGGAAATATGTGTTTTCCTGTCCCTTAACTGCAAACTTTGCAGTAGCACTTCTTTCCTTTACATCCTTGTAACCCTGTGCAACCTCGTGTGATGAAAGAGGTGTTCCGCAACGGGGGCAATAAGGCACAATTTTATGTCCCTTATAAAGCAGTCCCTTATCCCAGATTTTCTTCAGTGCCCACCACTCTGACTCAATGAAGTTATTGTCATAAGTTACATATGGGTCATCCATATCTGCCCAGAAGCCAACGGTTGATGAGAAGTCCTCCCACATACTCTTGTACTTCCATACACTTTCCTTACATTCCTGAATAAAGGGTGCAAGACCGTACTCCTCAATCTGCTCCTTACCGTTAATTCCAAGCTTTTTCTCAACCTCAAGCTCAACGGGAAGTCCGTGAGTATCCCATCCTGCTTTTCTTATAATCTTACAACCCTTCATTGTACGGTAACGGGGAATCATATCCTTGATTACACGTGTCAGCACGTGACCAATGTGGGGCTTACCGTTTGCAGTCGGTGGTCCGTCATAGAATGTATAAACGGGGCCGTCTGCTTTTGTGTCAATACTCTTCTGAAAAATGTCATTATCTTTCCAGAACTGCTCAATCTTCTTTTCTCTCTCAACAAAATTAAGATTAGCATCCACTTTCTGATAGGTAGACATAGTTTCTCTCCTTTCATTTTTGAAAAATAAAAAGCCTTGTCTTAGGCTGATTAACCAAGACAAAGCTTTAATCTTTGCTATACCACTTGTTAATCGGCGTACCAACATACGCTTTCCTGTAACGGCGGAATCCGGTTCAACTTAATCGTCCTATAAGAACTTTCTGTATCACAGCTCGGAAGTGATTTTCACTGAACTTACTCCTGTACGGGCTCTCACCGTCCCCGCCTCGCTTTGCACTTTC
Source organism: Candidatus Ornithomonoglobus sp. (assembly GCA_045592645.1). Lineage (GTDB taxonomy): Bacteria > Bacillota > Clostridia > UBA1381 > UBA1381 > Ornithomonoglobus. Next base: position 5,767 of record JAZNVD010000119.1, read on the forward strand.
AATTTCAGCTACTCTCTTCGTCAATGCTTTTATATACGCAGATATTATAATACAATTACCTGCCATTGTCAAGTCCTTTGTCTGTAATTTTTATCCAAATAGTATATTTTTTGCAAGGTTTTTGAACATTTTTCACAAGGTTTTTTTGTAGTTTGACATTTTTATGCTCAATTTTTAGAAAAGTTACGAAAAACCTATAAACTTCTTGTGTAAACAAAAGTTTTATGTTATTATATATAATAAGTACATTTTTGAGAGAAAATAGTACAGAAAACAGATTAGCAAAGCATTTATATAAAGGCAAAGGAGATGCATCTTATGAGCAGTAAAATTACTATTATCGGTGCAGGAAGCGTAGGTGCTACCATTGCATACACTCTGTCAATGGAGGAGTATGTGTCCGAAATCGTTATGATTGACATTAACAAGAAAAAGGTCCAGGGCGAGGCAATGGATATTATTCAGGGTGCTTCATTCCGAAATCCTATTTCAGTTATTGCAGGAGAGTACGCCGATGCAAAGGATTCAGACATTGTAATCATCACATCAGGTGTTGCAAGAAAGCCCGGTCAGTCAAGAATTGAGCTTACACAGACTAATGTCAATATCTTAAAGGACATTACACCCCAGATAGTTTCTGTGGCACCAAATGCTCTTTATATAATTGTCAGCAATCCCGTTGATATTATGACTTACGTATTCAAAAAGATTTCAGGCTTGCCCGAAAAGCAGGTTATCGGTTCAGGCACTCTTCTTGATACTGCTCGTCTTCGTTATGCTTTGTCCGAGCATTACAGCATCGGTCAGAAAAACATACACGCTTATGTTATGGGCGAGCACGGTGACAGCTCATTTATCCCCTGGTCAATTGCACAGATTTCAGGTGCAAAGGTGGATGAATATGCAGACCTGATGACCCCTTACGGTATGACCTTCAAGCCCCTTGATAAAGACGCTATGACAGAATACGTGCATAAGTCAGGCGGAATGATTATTGAAAACAAGGGTGCAACATTCTACGCAGTTTCAGTTTCTGTCTGCAAGCTATGTTCACTTCTTCTTTCATCAAGCGAATCAATCACAACAGTATCCACTATGCTTCACGGAGAGTACGGTATAGAGGATGTCTGCTTAAGCATCCCTGCTCTTGTTGGTCCCGAGGGAGTCAAGGCGAAGGTTCCTGTCCCTCTTACAGACGAGGAAATCGAAAAGCTTCGTAACAGTGCGAAGGTTCTTAAGGATGTTATCAACAACATTGTTTTATAATCGACAGAAAGGATAATGGTAATGACTATGAAATTCAGTTACTATCCGGGCTGTACCTTAAAGACAAAAGCTAAAGATTTAGACTTCTACGGCAGAGAGTCTGCAAAGGTATTGGGCTTCGAATTGGAAGAAATAGAAAACTGGCAGTGTTGCGGTGGCGTTTATCCCCTGGGAACAGATGAAATCGCATCAAAGCTTCCCTCTGTCCGTGCATTATGCGATGCCCGTGACAAAGGTCAGGAGCTTGTAACACTATGCTCTGCCTGCCATCATGTTATAAAGCGCGTAAATGACGATATGAAAAATGTAGCGGACATACAGGCACGTGCCAATAACTATATGGAGCTTGAAACCCCTTACAAGGGCGAAACCAACGTTCTTCATTTTCTTGAAGTGCTTCGTGACAGAATAGGCTTTGACGAGCTTAAGAAAAAAGTTGTAAACCCATTAAAGGGCAAGAAAATCGGTGCATACTATGGTTGTCTGCTGCTTCGCCCCTCAGGTGTTCTTGCATTTGACAACCCCGAAAATCCCACAATTATTGAGGACTTTATCCGTGCGTTGGGTGCAACACCCGTTGTATATCCCTATCGCAACGAATGTTGTGGCGGATACATATCACTTAAGGAAAAGGATATGGCAAAGAATATGTGTGACAAAATCTCTGAGAGTGCGAAGGGTTTTGGTGCAGATATGCTTATTACTGCCTGTCCCTTATGTATGTATAACTTAAATAAGTGCAACGACGCTATCCCCGTTTATTATTTCACAGAGCTTCTTGCAGAGGCTTTGGGCGTAAAGGAGGCGACAGAGAATGAATAATGCAAAAGAACGCATACAGGAAATAAGCGGTGTTAACCCCTTAAAGTGTATGAAGTGCGGTAAGTGTTCAGCAACCTGTCCGTCCTATAACGAAATGGATATTAAACCCCATCAGTTTGTATCCTACGTTATAAATAACGACATTGAAGCACTTACAAATTCAAAATCATTATGGAAATGTTTATCTTGTTTTGCTTGCGTTGAACGTTGTCCCCGTGATGTTAAACCGGGCAAGCTTATTGATGCAGCAAGACAGATTGTAATAAGAGAAAAGGGTGCAGATTATCTTAAGCCTGACGATATCCCCGAGCTACTGGATGAGGATATGCCGCAGCAGCTTCTGATGAGTGCATTCAGAAGATACAGGAGGTGAGTCATTTGCAGAGAATAGGTGTATTTGTATGTCATTGCGGTAGTAATATTGCCGCAACAGTTGACGTAGCAAAAGTAGCAGAAATGGCTCGTCTTGAGCCTGGTGTTGTCCACGCAGAGGACTACCAGTATATGTGTTCAGAGGTTGGTCAGGCAAGAATTGCCGAGGCAATTGCCCAAAAGGGTCTTACAGGTATCGTTGTATGTTCCTGCTCACCCCGAATGCACGAGGCAACCTTCAGAAAGTGTGCCGAAAAGGCAGGTCTTAACCCTTATATGGTTGAGATTGCAAACATCCGTGAGCACGTTTCCTGGATACATAAAGACATTGAAGAAGCAACAGAAAAAGCAGTTATTCTTATGCGTGCGGCAGTTGCAAAGGTTAACCTTAACGCACCCCTAAAGCCGGGTGAGAGCCGTGTCACAAAGCGTGCATTGGTTATGGGCGGCGGTATTGCAGGTATTCAGTCAGCCCTTGACATTGCAGACGCAGGCTATGAGGTGGATATAGTTGAAAAAACTCCCTCAATTGGCGGACGTATGTCACAGCTTGACAAAACCTTCCCCACTCTTGACTGTTCAGCGTGTATTCTGACACCTAAAATGGTTGAGGCATCGGCTCACGAGAAAATTAATATTTACACATACAGTGAGATTGATAAAGTAACAGGCTTTGTTGGTGATTTCACAGTTGATATAAGAAAGAAAGCAAGAAGTGTTGATATAGATAAGTGTACTGGTTGTGGCGCTTGTCAGGAGAAGTGTCCTTCAAAGAAAACTCCCAGTGAGTTCAACCGCGGACTTAATAACCGCCCTGCAATCTACACACCTTTTGCACAGGCTATCCCCAACGTTCCCGTAATTGACCGTGATGCTTGTATCAAGTTCAAAACAGGCAAGTGCGGACTTTGTTCAACAGTTTGTGCCGCAGGTGCTATTGATTACGAACAGCAAGATGAGATTATCACACAGAAGTACGGTGCAATCGTTGTGGCGACAGGCTTTGATATGATTAAGCTTGATAACTATGACGAGTATGCTTATTCACAGAGCAAGGATGTTATAACATCACTTGAGCTTGAACGTGTAATGAATGCGGCAGGACCGACCAAGGGACATCTTGAAAGATTATCCGACGGCAAGGCTCCCAAGGAGATTGTATTCATTCAGTGTGTGGGCAGCCGTTGTGCTGATAAGCGTGGCAAGAGCTACTGCTCAAAGATTTGTTGTATGTACACAGCAAAGCACGCAATGCTTATCCGTGACAAGTATCCTGACGTAAATGTAACAGTATTCTACATAGACGTACGTACACCTGGTAAGAACTTTGACGAGTTCTACCGCCGTGCAGTTGAAGACTACGGTGTTAACTACATCAAGGGTCAGGTTGGTAAGGTTATCCCCCAGCCCGACGGTAAGCTTCTTGTTCAGGGCTCTGACCTTATTGATAACAAGCAGATACTAAAAGAAGCAGATATGGTAGTATTGGCGGCGGCAATTGAGCCCGACCCGTCAGTAAGACAGATTGCAACAATGCTTACTGCAAGTATTGATACAAATAACTTCCTTACAGAGGCCCACGCAAAGCTACGTCCCGTAGAATCACCCACAGCAGGTGTGTTCCTGTCAGGCGTATGTCAGGGGCCCAAGGATATTCCCGAAACTGTTGCACAGGCAGGTGCCGCTGCAGTTAAGGCAATAGGTCTGTTGGCAAAGGATAAGCTTATGACCAACCCTTGTACTGCAAAGGCAGATGAGCTATTGTGTAACGGATGTTCACAGTGTGCAAATGTTTGTCCTTACGGCGCTATCTCCTATGAGATGAAGGACCTTAATGACCACGGTGTAAGACGCACATCAAGAGTAGCCGTTGTAAACAACGCACTTTGTCAGGGCTGCGGTGCTTGTACCGTAACTTGTCCGTCAGGTGCAATGGACCTACAGGGCTTCTCTAACAGACAGATTTTAGCGGAGGTGGATGCAATATGTCAATAACAACAAACGAAGAATTCAGACCTAAAATTGTTGCATTCTGCTGTAACTGGTGTAGCTATGCCGGTGCTGACCTTGCAGGCAGCAGCCGTCTTTCATATCCTGCAGACGTTAAGATTATCCGTGTTCCCTGCTCATGCCGTGTAAACCCTATGTTTATACTGCGTGCATTTGAAAAGGGTGCTGACGGTGTTATCATCTGCGGATGCCACCCCGGCGACTGTCACTATTCAACAGGTAACTATTACGCAAGACGTCGTATGACATTACTTTTCTCAATGCTTGACTTTATCGGTGTTGAGAATGGCAGAACCCGTGTTGAATGGGTTTCCGCTGCAGAGGGCGTTAAGTTCTCAACAACAATGAATGAATTTGTCGAAAAAATCCGTTCATTGGGTAAAAACGTAAGATTGGGGGATTTGAGATGCAAGAACTGATTAATCGTGCAAAAGAGCTTTTAGCTGACGGAACCGTTGCCCGTGTTCTTGGCTGGAAAGCCGGTGACCTCCCCTATAATCCCGAGCCTGCATTTTTTGATAATGCAGAGGCACTTTCCGATTTCGTATATAACGGCTTCTGCGGTGCTAACCTTAGTAAGTATATGATTGAGGCTTCAAACCTTGAGGGCAAGACACTTGTTTTCTTAAAGCCCTGCGATACATACAGCTTTAATCAGCTTTGCTATGAGCACAGAGTTGACCGTGACAAGGCATACATAATCGGTGTTGGATGTAAAGGAAAGCTTGATATTGAAAAAATCAAGGCAATGGGTATTAAGGGTATAAAGAACATTGAAATCACTGACGAAACCCTTAAGATTGAAACAATCTACGGTGATAAGGAATGTGCATACAATGACGCTATGCTTTCACGTTGTCACGTATGTAAAGGCAAGGAGCATAAGGTATATGACGAGCTTATGGGCGAGTCAAGAGATACCTGCGACAGAGATAAGTTCGCAGAGATAGAGGCTATTGAAAAGATGTCTCCCGAGGAGAAGTTTGAGTTTTTCCAGAAGGAGCTTTCAAAGTGTATCCGTTGCAACGCCTGCCGTAACGTATGCCCTGCTTGTTCATGCCGTAAGTGTGTATTTGACAGTAACAAGTTTGATTCTGCACAGAAGGCAAACGTGGACTCCTTTGAGGAAAAGATGTTCCACATTATCCGTGCTTTCCACGTTGCAGGCAGATGTACTGACTGTGGTGAGTGTAGCCGTGTATGCCCCCAGGGTATTCCTCTGCATTTATTCAACAGAAAGTTTATTAAAGATATTAACGAGTTCTACGGTAATTTTGTTGCAGGCGAAACAGCAGACGGTGACCGTCCGCTTACAAGCTTCACTTTTGAAGATGTTGAGCCCAGCATCGTTACAGAAAGGGGTTAATTATGTATAAGATAGCAAAAGAAAATCTATCGGCCCTTTTCAGTAAAATTGCCGAAACAAAAGAGATATTTTTACCTATAAAAACTGCATCGCAGACTAACTTTGGTTTATGGACAGAAGATAGCGAGGTTGACCTTGACACCCTTAAAACTGTCAAGTCACCTAAAGATGTGTTCTTTCCCCAGAGTGAGAACCTATACAAATGTATAACAGACAATAAAGACATTAAAATTGAACCCGAAGCATTAAAAGCCCGTGACTTTGTGGTATTTGGTGTTAAGGGTTGTGACCTTAAGGGTGTTGAGGTGCTTGATAAGGTATTCTTATCAGAGCCCGTTGATACATTCTATAAGGCACGCCGTGACCACGGAATAATCGTTGCTCTTGCTTGTGGCGAGCCCGAGGAGAGTTGCTTCTGTACCACCTTTGGTGTAGACCCCACAAACCCCACAGGCATAGCAGATATTACTGCTTGGAATGTTGGTGACAGCATTTATATGACACCCATAACAGATAAGGGTGAGGTATTGATAGCTTCTGTTGCAGATATTCTTGAAACAACAGATGACAGTGCAGTAGAGGAGCAGAAGTCACAGATTTCAAGCATTTTGTCACAGTTACCCTACAGTGATTTATCACTTGATGGCTGGGGCGGTGATGTTCTTGACGAGAAGTTTAACTCACCCCTTTGGGAAGAGTTATATAAGCCCTGTCTTGCCTGCGGTACCTGTACTTTCGTATGTCCCACCTGTCAGTGCTATGACATTAAGGACTATGACACAGGCCACGGAGTTCAGAGGTACCGTTGCTGGGACTCTTGTATGTACTCCGACTTTACAATGATGGCACACGGCAACAACCGTACATCACAGATGCAGAGATTCAGACAGAGATTTATGCACAAGCTTGTGTACTTCCCTGCCAACAATGACGGAATGTTCTCATGTGTCGGTTGCGGTCGATGCGTGGACAAATGCCCCTCATCACTTAACATTGTTAAAGTAATCAAGGCATTTAATAAGGAGGGCAAGTAATATGTGCGAATGTAATTGTCATAAAGATTATAATTTAGATACACTTATCCCTATGGTTGGCGTCATCACGGGCATAACACAGGAAACTCCCGACGTTAAAACCTTTCGCGTAAACGCACCCGAGGGAGGTAAGCTTTTTGAGCATATGCCCGGACAGTGTGCAATGCTATGCGCCCCCGGTATAAGTGAGGCGATGTTCTCCATAACATCCTCTCCTACAAATAAAGAGTATCAGGAATTCAGTATAAAGAAGTGCGGTGAGCTTACATCATACCTTCACGATTTACAGGTGGGTAATAAAATTACCGTACGCGGACCTTACGGCAACAGCTTCCCCGTAGAGGGTGAGCTAAAGGGCAAAAACTTACTGTTCATTGCCGGTGGTATCGGTCTTGCGCCTCTGCGTTCCGTTATAAACTATGTTCTTGATAACCGTGATAACTACGGTACAGTAGATATTCTTTACGGTTCAAGGTCAATGGACGATTTGGTTAAGCTTGAAGAAATACAGACCACCTGGGCTGTTACGGAGGGTGTTAACGTTCACCTTACTATTGACCGTGAGCAGGAGGGCTGGGACGGCCACGTAGGCTTCGTTCCTGCATACCTTAAGGAATTAGGTTTCTCGACAGACAAGACTGCATTGGTTTGCGGTCCCCCCATTATGATTAAGTTTGTACTTCAGGCACTTAAGGAAATGGGCTTCACAAACGAGCAGATTTACACAACCTTTGAGCTTCGTATGAAGTGCGGTGTCGGTAAGTGCGGTCGTTGTAACATCGGTTCAAAGTATGTTTGCAAAGACGGCCCCGTATTCCGCTTTGATGAAGTAGAGAAACTCCCTGACGAGTATTAATATAGGAGGAAAGACGTATATGGAAAAAATGGTTAATATTTATCTTTTTGGAAAGAAATATGAAGTTCCCGAAAGCTTAACTATTATGCGTGCCATGGAATATGCAGGCTATCAGCTTGTCCGCGGTTGCGGTTGCCGTAACGGTTTCTGCGGTGCGTGTGCAACAATTTACAGAATTAAAGGCGAGCGCGACTTAAAGGCTTGTCTTGCTTGTCAGACAAAGGTTGAAGAGGGTATGTATATTGCAACTCTTCCCTTCTTCCCCCTTGTTAAGCAGGTATATGATATTGAGAAAATTGACACTACACAGGCAGTTATGATGCAGTTATATCCCGAGATTTACGCGTGTGTTGGCTGTAACGCCTGTACAAAGGCTTGTACACAGGGACTTAATGTTATGCAGTACATAGCATATGCCCAGAGAGGTGATTTTGAGAAGTGTGCTGAAGAGTCATTTGACTGCGTAATGTGTGGCGTATGTTCATCACGTTGTCCTGCAGGTATTTCCCATCCCCAGGTTGCTATGCTTGCCCGCAGAATTAACGGTAAGTATCTTGCTCCCAAGTGTGACCACCTTGAAAACCGTGTAAAGGAAATCAAGGACGGCACATTCACAGAGCTTATTGAGGCTCTTATGGAGAAGCCTATTGAGGAAATGAAAGAACTTTACAACACAAGAGAGATTGAGAAATAAGGAGGTGCAGGATAATGTATAAGGCAGAATTTCAGGAATCATTAAAAGCCGTTGAAGCGGCAAGAGCAAAGAATATTGCATACGAGCCTGCACGAATGACAGCTCAGGAAAAAGAAGACTTGCTTAAGGCTTATCACCCTGACTATAAAACATCAGAGTTCAGTGAGCTTAAGATTGGTCCTAACAAGGGTGAGAAAGTTCCTCACGAGCTTGCAAAAACCCTTCAGGCAAACAGCCGTATTAAGGCAGAGGATATTGACCTTAACGATATTACCTACGATGTAGACGTACTTGTAATCGGTGGCGGTGGCGCAGGTTCATCTGCAGCAATCGAGGCACACGAAGCAGGTGCAAACGTAATGATTGTTACAAAGCTTCGTATTGGTGATGCCAACACAATGATGGCAGAGGGCGGTATTCAGGCAGCTGATAAAGAGAATGACTCTCCCGCTATACATTTCGTAGATGCCTTTGGTGGCGGTCACTTTGCTGCAAAGCGCGAGCTTTTGAGAAAGCTTGTATGTGATGCTCCCGAGGCTATTGAGTGGTTAAGCAATCTTGGCGTAGAATTTGACAAGGATGCCGAGGGTAATATGATTACAACTCACGGCGGTGGTACATCACGTAAGAGAATGCACGCTGCAAAGGACTATTCAGGTGCAGAAATTATGCGTACACTTCGTGATGAGGTGCTAAACCGTGAGATTCCCGTTGTTGATTTCACAGCAGCAATCGAGCTTATTTTAGACGAGAACGGCAAAGCCGCAGGTGCTGTACTTCTTAATATGGAAACACAGGAGATTATGGTTGCCCGTGCAAAGACCGTTATTATCGCCACAGGCGGTGCAGGTCGTATGCACTAC
>JAZNVD010000120.1:0-5162 GCA_045592645.1 Candidatus Ornithomonoglobus sp.
AAAATGCGTTTACCGAGGGTAACTGTCTTAATTCCTGCTTTTTTCAGCTTTTCAATCTCTGCTGGATCATATCCGCCCTCAGGTCCGATAATAAATGCAATTTTGCTGGCATCAGGATTGGCTTCTATAACATCTTTCAATCGTGTTTCCTCTTCACATTCGTACGGTGCAAACACCAGGTCATATTCTTTAACAGATTCTATAACCTCATCAAAGGTCATTGGCATATTTACTTTGGGAATTATACCTCTACCCGATTGTTTTGCCGCTTCCGCCGCTATTTTCTGCCAGCGTTCTGTCTTTTTTTCCTCTGCCTTTATATTTTCAAGTTTTACAACACATCTTGACATTGAAACAGGAGTAATTTCACAAATACCAAGCTCGGTGTTCTTCTGAATTATATAATCCATTTTAGATGCCTTTGGAAGTCCCTGAAATAAAGTTACTTTTATCCCTGGCTCTGTGTCACATTTTTTGCTGTCTGTTATCTCACATATAACAGCTTTCTCATCTATTTCTGAAATTATTGCTGTATAATCGGTTCCGCTTCCGTCACACACGGTTATTGTATCACCGACACCAATACGCAAAACCTTTTTGATATGCTTTGAGTCCTCACTGTCTATTATAATCTCATTGCCTGAAATCTTATCTCTTGTTACAAAAAACTTTGGCATCCTTATTCCTCCGTAAAAATTCTCTCAAAGTTTCTGTGGGAAATTTTTTCTATTATGTCATCACTGTACCCTGAACCTGACATTTTGTCAAATATCCTGTACAGATCTTCACATCCGTTTATTCCCTCGGGCAGATTGTCAGAAACTCCGTCAAAATCCGCACCGATACCCATATGATTTTCTCCACCTATATTTATAAAATAATCAATATGACGAAGAACATCATCTATACTACATTTATCTGTCTCTTTAACAAACGGCGGATATAGGTTTATCCCCACACAACCACCACTCTCGCAGATTATCTTAAACATATCATCCGTAAGATTTCTGCGATGATTACAAACACTCCTTGAATTGGAATGGGTTGCAATCAATGGCAGTGTTGTAAGGTTCACAACGTCATAAAAAGATTTATCATTAAGATGTGATACATCTATAAGTATTCCCTTATCATTCAGTTTACGCACTACATCACGCCCAAATGACGTAAGTCCGCAATCCCTGTCATCTGCACCACCTGCAAGGGCATTTGCACTGTTCCAGGTAAGATTAACACACCTGACATTCATAGTATGTAACAAATCAACATCCTCAAGGCTTTCTATCACCTCACCGCCCTCAAGGCTTAAATACGGTGTAATCCCGGTAAAATCACTGCTACGGTAAATATCATACAGTGCTTTCATTCTGCCTTTGGGATTATCATAAAACCGAGGAGATATATACATCGCATATATCTGTGAATATGATTTGTAATTTTTCATTCGTGTTGTGTCTGTGTTAAACAGATTATTATTAACATCTCCACCATTATCACAAACACAGCACAACGTATCACAATGGGCATCAAAAACAGAATAGTTTTTCATTAAAACGCATCCTCAATATGATTTATTTCAGTTATTTCCAATTTATCGCCAACAAGTCTGTAATATACCTCTATTATATCAAATCGCATATAACATTCTCCGCCACAATAGGAAAATGCTGTCCGTCGTATTTTATCCTGTTTTGCATAATTAACAAACTCCGACGCATATCCGTAGTTTGAGTTTTTTCTTGTTTTGACTTCAACAAAAACTCTGCATCCGTCACAATCTAACGCAACAATATCAATCTCGCCGTAGGTACGACGAAAATTTCTGCTTTCAATAAGATACCCTTTTTTTGCAAGATACTCACACGCAGCGGTTTCACCTGCAAAACCAATTTCTCGTTTATCCATATTAATTAAATAACTTTCTTAAGAATGACTTTCTGTGTATAGGACTTATTCCCAGCTCTGCAATGGCTTCGTAATGAGCTTTTGTTCCATATCCCTTGTGCTTATGAAAACCGTAGCCGGGGTATTTTTCGTCCATTTTTACTATGTAACGGTCACGGCTTACCTTTGCAAGGATAGATGCCGCCGCAATTGCCATACTTTTACTGTCGCCCTTTACAACAGTTTTATGGGGTATGTCAAGTCCCGGGCTCTTATCTCCGTCTATTAATACAAAGTCCGGCTTTCTTTCCAACTCATCAACCGCACCTCGCATTGCTTCAAAAGTAGCCTGAAGAATGTTTATATCATCAATTCTTTTTTCGTCTACGCTGTAAATACTGTACGCCACCGCTTTCTCACGGATAACATCGAATAATTCTTCACGCTTTTTTTCCGTAAGCTTTTTTGAATCGTTTATCCCCTCTATAAGAACATCCTCAGGTAATATCACCGCCGCAGCAAAAACAGGCCCTGCAAGCGGTCCTCTTCCTGCCTCATCAACCCCTGCAACATATCCGTCACCGTGTGATAAATCAAACTCCTTCATAGATGTAATTCTTGCCAACTCTTCCTCTGGGTTTTTACGTCCTGCCATAATATAGTCCTCTCCTGTGTAAAGAAAGCCGAGCAATTATTGCCCGGCTATATTTCTTCATCAGTCCTTAATCTTTTTCTCAACTGCCTTAATGGAGTTTCTCTCCATCTTGAGCACGCTTTTCTCTTCCTGTGTACCGATATTACCTGTTTCAATAAACACATAATTATCCTTGATTTTTGAAATCTTACCACAGATACCGCCGATTGTAGTTACCTTATCGCCTACCTTAAGAGCCTCAAGCATTGCCTTTGTTTCCTTATCACGCTTTCTCTGGGGTCTTATAAGCATAAAATAAAACAATACTATAAGAAGAATAAGGGGCAAAAATGAACTAAGCAATGCAGCCGGTCCTGCCTGCTGTGCTGACATTTCTCCTGTTGTTGCAAATGCAGTAATTCCAAATAAATTCATATCTAAATCTTCCTTTCAATATAATATAATCATTATACTACATTTATATGGAAATTTCAAGTGTATTTTTTTAGTTAACAGAAATTTTACAGTATTCCTTTTATATTGTGTGCCATATCCAGCAAGCTTTCTCCTGATGCAATTTCCTGCCAGCTTTCTCTTATATTACAGTAACGGGGCGTATACTTTCCCCATTTACTTGAATATTCACATATAATATTTTTCGACATCTGGCTCAATTTACCTTCACAGATTAATGCGTATCTTGTTTTATTACGGTAAAGTGTCGTACATAACAACACATTTTCATCTATACGTTTTATTGTGTTTTCGAAATCATCATATGTATTGAACACAAAAACCGTTTTATGGTCAGAGCTTTTTATTGTTTTAGTTTCCTTAACCTTAATACTCCTGATCCGACTGAACTCCTCACGTGTCATTTTCCTGCTTTTCGATGGAATTTTACTTATAATAAGTTCCATTCCGCTTTCACTTGGTGTCGCTTCAACAATTACCTGTCCCCCATTATATGGGTCAAAGCCTGTCTGAATATGAACCTTTTCCATTATACTAAACAAGAAATTATGTATGTTCTCCTGAGGCCTGTTCTGAAGGTCCAGGTCGAGTTTATCCAAATCATTATTTGTAAGTTCTACTATTACCTTGTGGCACGAAATTTTTCGTATCCTCAAAACCACATCACTCCCTAAATCTTAAATGTATAATATATTATACTATAAAAAAAAGATTTTGGCTATATGTTCACGCAAAAAAAATTGTGAATATTTATGGTAATTCATATAAATTCTTTCAATTTCCGTATATATAAAAGCTTTTCCGTCAACAATAACAGTACATTAACTGAAAGGAATGAATGAATATGAAAGAAAATAAAAGTGCTAAAAGACTGCCAGGTTTCTACATAGCAATTTGTTGCTGTGTAATCGCAATCGGTGTTGCAGGCTTTTTAGCCGAGGAAGAAACAACCCAGACAAATATCTCTACGGTTACAGTAGAAACTGAACAACCTGTTGCTGATAATACAAACGTGGAGGATAATTATGTTACCGATGTTGCAGAGCTTGAGCTGATTCCCACTCAAATTCCCGAAACTCCTTCAATGGCGGAATTTGAGATTGATAATCCTGATATTGCACCCGTTTCTGTTACGGTTAATGCTGAAGAATCATGTAACTTTGCAAATCCGTTGGCTGATATGACCATTCTTTACGGTTACGTAACCGACAATCTTGTGTTTAACGAAGTCTACGGTGACTGGCGTACCCATAACGGTATCGACATTGCCGCACCTTTAGGCTGCAGCGTTAACGCAGTTGCCGCAGGTACTGTTACTGACGTTCTTGAAACAAGCTACGGAAAAACAATTAAAATAGAACACACAGACGGTTTTGTAAGTTCTTATTCTCAATTAGGCGAAATATCTGTTAAGGTCGGCGATGCTATTGAATCAGGTGCCGTAATAGGTACTATTGGTGAAAGTATCGGAGAAAACATTAAAGAACCACATTTGCACTACGAGCTGTATAAAAACGGAAAATGTGTTAATCCACAGGAATATTAATTTTAGGGGCAGTTAAATCTGTCCCTTTTATTATGTGTATAATGCCATAATTCAGGTAACACAATTTTAATTTTTTTCCTTTTTCAACAAATTAAAAATATTTTGGATTTTTTATTGATAAAAAAAGTCTTTTATGGTATAATGATTTTGTTATGAAAATTGATTTTGTTAATGGTAATGTAATATTACATAATGTCGGTGACTTTGTCCTTTCACATATATTTTTGTGCGGGCAATGTTTTCGTTTTAATCCACACGTTGGCGGTGGTTATATTGGTACCGCTAAGGGGAAAACAGTACGTATTACACAGAATAATAAAACCGTTGTTTTTCACAACACATCAAAGGAAGACTTTAAAGATGTCTGGTGTGATTATTTTGACCTTGACCGTGATTACGGTAAAATAAAAAAATCACTACTAAACGACGGCGACGAGGTTATGGCAAAAGCAATTGATTACGGTTGTGGAATCAGAATATTAAAGCAGGATTTGTGGGAGACAGTTGTTTCATTTATTATTTCTGCCAGCAACAACATTCCCCGAATAAAAAAAATAATTAATACTCTTTGCCATGAGTTTGGGACACCTCATATATATGAGGGTGAAACCTACTATTCATTCC
>JAZNVD010000121.1:0-6310 GCA_045592645.1 Candidatus Ornithomonoglobus sp.
ATTTATTCAAAAGTTTTTTGTTAGTTATTTTTCGTTTAGTGAAAATTTAGCTGTGCTTCTATATTTTATGTTGCCCGTTGTTATTATAATAGTATGTTGGATTTTTGCTTGTTTTTTTAAACAACTACTGCCGAAAACTTATAATGTGTTTCTGGGCAACCGATGAATTATATGCAATTATTTATGTATTTCAATTTGAAACATTTTACGAAAAATTTATACATGGTAGAGTGTGAATAATTATACAGGCGGTGAATATTGCTGCCTGTATTTTTGTGCAAATACTGACTTATTTGATGTATATTTTGCATAAATTGCTTGCATTAGGTTAAAAGTTGTGATATAATTGTCTTGTTATACAGTTATAAAGGAGATTAATATGAACGGATTAATGCAGTGGTGGGAAGAACTGGTTGCCACCTTTGTTAAATGTTTTATTAAAGATAACAGATATAATCTTTTGCTTGACGGTATCGGTGTTACTATTAAGGTATCGCTTCTTGCTGTTGCTATCGGTATTGTGATTGGACTTATTATCGCACTATGCAATCTGTCAAAGAACAAAGGTTTAAATCTGATTGGTAAAGTATATACCGATGTTATCCGCGGAACACCCTCGGTAACACAGTTGATGATTATATATTTTGTTGTGTTTGCGACAGTTAATATTGAGAAATGGATTATTGCTGCAATTGCCTTTGGTATAAATTCAGGTGCATATGTGTCCGAAATTATCCGTGCAGGTATTATGTCTATTGACAAGGGACAGACAGAGGCAGGAAGAGCGCTTGGTTTAAGCGGTGGACAGACAATGACAAATATTGTGATACCCCAGGCGGTAAAAAATATTTTCCCTGCACTTTGTAACGAGTTTATCGTTCTTATTAAGGAAACAGCTATTGTTGGTTATGTTGGTCTTGTTGATATCCAAAAAGCAGGCGACTTTATCAAGAGTGCCACATTTGAGGCATTTATGCCCCTTATTGCGACTGCAATAATATATTTCGTACTTATAAAGGTTTTGACTCTTGCTATGGCACGTGTAGAAGCTGCGCTTCGTAAATCGGAAATAAGATAAGGAGGCGATTCTATGATTACAGTAAAAGACCTGCATAAAAGTTTTGGTGATATAGAGGTTCTGACAGGTATTGATGAACATATATCAAAAGGTGAGGTTGTGGTTGTTATTGGTCCGTCAGGATCGGGTAAGAGTACATTCCTCCGTTGCCTTAATTTGCTTGAAACACCCACTCAGGGTGAGATTTTTGTTGATGATGAGCTTATTACATCAAAGGATGCAGATGTAAATAAAATCAGACAGAAGATGGGTATGGTTTTTCAGCAGTTCAATTTGTTTCCCCATCTTACAATTATGGAGAACATTACACTTGCTCCTGTTAAATTAAAGAAAATGACAAAACAAGAGGCAGTTAAGCTAGGTGAGGAGCTTCTTTTAAGAGTTGGTCTTCCTGAAAAGGCAGACGCATATCCTGCACAGTTATCAGGCGGACAGAAGCAAAGAGTTGCAATTGCCAGAGCATTGGCAATGCAGCCTGAAATTATGCTTTTTGATGAGCCTACATCAGCACTTGACCCTGAAATGGTTGGAGAGGTGCTTGACGTTATGAGAGATCTTGCAAGCTCGGGAATGACAATGGTGGTTGTTACTCATGAGATGGGTTTTGCAAGAGAGGTTGGAACAAGAGTTCTGTTTATGGATCAGGGAATTATTATGGAGCAGGGTACACCTGAAGAGATTTTCTCCAATCCCCAGAATGAAAGAACGCAGAATTTCTTGAGTAAGGTACTTTAATTTGTTGTCAAAGAAGGATTTCTTCTTGATAAATATAATAAAAAAAGGAGTAAAAAAATGAAAAAACAGTTCAGAAAAATCGCATTGGCATTGTCAACAGTTGTAATTGCTCTTGCATTTGCAAGTTGCGGTGCCCAGGAAAATGATGCAGCAGAGAAAATCGTATTTGGTACAAACGCTGAATTTCCTCCCTTTGAGTTCGTAACAACAGAGGGCGTTATCGGTGAGTTTGACGGTATTGATATTGCTATCGCTGACCTTATTGCAAAGGACAACGGTATGACTGCAGAGATTTCAAATATGGAATTTGATTCACTACTTATTGCACTTGAGAACGGTCAGATTGATGCTGTTATTGCAGGTATGACAGTAACAGAGGAGAGAGCACAGAAGGTTAACTTCTCAACACCTTATTATCAGGCTACACAGGTTATGATCGTTAAGGAAGGTTCAGATA
The DNA here is from genome assembly GCA_045592645.1 of Candidatus Ornithomonoglobus sp. GTDB lineage: Bacteria > Bacillota > Clostridia > UBA1381 > UBA1381 > Ornithomonoglobus. Next base: position 2,271 of record JAZNVD010000121.1, read on the forward strand.
TTGCAAAGGCTACAGATATGGCTGACAAGACAATTGCTGTTATCCAGGGCTACACAGGTGAGACTTGCGTAAACGAGATGGGTTACAAGTATACTTCATTCAAGAAGGGTACAGATGCAATTATGGAGCTTGTTAACGGTAAGGCTGACGTTGTAGTAATTGACTCTGCAACAGCAACAAAGTATGTATCAGATAACGAAGGTCTTGTTATTGTAGAGGATACAGAGGCATTTGGTTCAGAGGAATATGCAATTGCAGTTGCGAAGGATAACACAGAGCTTCTTGACAAGATCAATGCTTCAATTGACGAGCTTATAGCAAACGGTACAGTTGGTGAGCTTTCAGACAAGTATTCAGTTGCGGAATAATTACATAAGCTTTTAGCAGTAGACACATTTGTGTCTACTGTTTTTTTGTTTAAAACTATTGATTTATAGTTTATATTTGATTATAATATATTTATAAATTTAAAGAAGGTGTTAATATGAAGACAGACAGAAATATTTTAATTGCTTTTATTTTAAACGCTGTGTTTTCAGTCGTTGAATTTATTGGCGGAATATTTACGGGAAGTGTTGCAATATTATCGGATGCTGTTCATGATTTAGGTGACAGCATTAGTATTGGTTTTGCTTATTTTCTTGAAAAGATAAGTAAAAAAACACCTGATAAAACACATACATACGGATATTTGAGATATTCAGTTTTGGGAGGCTTAATTACAACATTTATTTTACTTATTGGTTCTGTTTTTGTTATTTATAATGCAATAGTAAGAATACTTAATCCTGTTGAAATAAATTATGACGGAATGATAATATTTGCAATAGCAGGCACTGTAATAAACTTTGTTGCTTCGTATTTTACAACAGGAGGACATTCACTTAATCAAAGGTCGGTTAATCTTCATATGCTTGAAGATATGCTTGGCTGGATTGTTGTTCTTGTGGGTGCCCTTATTATGAAGTTTACCGATATAACATATATTGATCCGATAATGTCGATTGGTGTTGCACTTTTTATTTTTGTAAACGCATATAAAAATTTGCTGTCAATTGCAAATTTATTCCTTGAAAAGACGCCTGACGGTGTTTCTATAGATGAATTAACCGAACACTTGCTTAAGATTAAAGGTGTAGAAGACATACACCATTTCCATATCAGAAGTATCGACAATTTTAATAATATTGCTACATTGCATGCTATTGTTGACGGGGATGTCATTGCTGTTAAAAATGAAATAAAAAATGAATTAAAAGAACACGGAATAAATCATATTACAGTTGAAACAGAATTACCCGGTGAGGAATGCTGTGATTTACATTGCCATATTGAAGGCACTAAAAATGAAGGATGTAGTAACCATCACCATCATCACTAATAATCTGTATTGTAAATATCTGTATTCTGTGTTATAATATCCTTATGGAGTGATTATATGGATGTAGAGTATTTATTGTGGTTGCAGGAGTTGCGTGGAGGAGCACTTGACACCTTTTTGTTAAAGGTAACAGATTTTATCGCAAGTCCTGTTATGTATGTTTTTATAGCTGTTGTTTATTGGTGTCTTAATAAACGCGCTGCATTGTTCCTTGCAATGAATTTAAGCTTTGGAAGTCTTGTTAATCAGACTTTAAAAAACACATTCTGCATTTACAGACCGTGGGTAAAACATCCTGAAGTAATACCTCTTGAAGCAGCAAAAGAAAGTGCTACGGGATATTCTTTTCCAAGCGGTCATACGCAGATTGCCGCATCGGAGTTTATGAGTATTGCAGTATGGCAGAAAAAACATAAATGGATAGTTGCTTTTTGTGTCTTTATGACACTACTTATAATGTTTACCCGAAATTATCTTGGAGTTCATACACCCCAGGATGTTATTGTAAGTTTACTGATTGCACTCATTGTGATTTATTTAAACAACAAGCTGCTGAATTGGATAGAAAAAGGCAAAAACCGTGACTTAACGGTGTTTACCGTGGGGATAGTTATTGTATCATTATCATTGGCTTACACGACGTTAAAACCGTATCCTGTGGATTTTTCGGCAGACGGTGTTTTGTTGGTTGACCCGAAGGAAATGATAGTTGACTGTTATATGGCGGCAGGGTGCGTCTTTGGATTTCTTGTTGGTTGGATACTTGAACGTAGATTTATTGGCTTTACGACGAAAGTTTCCAAGCAAACTCTTATAGTTCGTGCAATTGTAGGGTCATTAATTTTACTGGTTTATGCGTTATTTGCAAGAGCCCCGTTATCCCTGGTGCATCCGTATTGGGGAGAATTTATTTTTATTGCATTGGCATTTATTTATATTTTATTTATTTATCCTGTGATATTTACAAAGTGGGAGAAAAGGAGAGGAAGAAATGGTTAAGCATATTATATTATGGAATTTAAAAGATGAGTTTTCAAAAGAAGAAAAAAAGGAGATAATGAATAATATCAAAATCGGACTTGAAGCACTTATAGATAAAGTACCGGGTATAGTTGAAATTAAGGTACAAATTGAATCACTTCCAAGCTCAAGTGCAGACTTGATGCTTGATTCTACATTTGAAAGTGTGGAGGCACTTAAGAATTATGCAACACATCCTGAACACGTTAAAGTGGCAGATACTTTAGTTCGTCCATTTACGGCAGTGAGAAGTTGTCTTGATTTTGAGATATAAAAAACTATTGACAACACAACAAAATAGTGCTATAATTTATAAAAAATACAACAAACCGTTGAGACAGAAAAAAGTCAGGTAAAATCTTTAAGAGCGAGTGGATTACGGTGTGAGTTCCACAAAGGTTTCTGAGTAATATGGACTGTCGAGGGTGACGTTAAATGCGTCAACGCTTGACTTGCGTAATAAGTCGGGGATATGTAGGTATCTCGCAGAGGGGTTTTCGTTAACCCGAAACAAGGTGGCACCGCGGAAATTATTTCGCCCTTGATTTACTTATGTAGATTGAGGGCGTTTTTTGTTGTAGTTTATAATTATTATGAGAGGAGATGTTGTGTCTTATATTGACAAAAACTGAATATTGGTATATTATAAACTATAAGAAAAGGAGATATAATTATGAATAAGTATAAGGAATTTGACAACTATTTAAAAGAATTTCCCACAGAGGACGGTTATTTCGGTGAGTTCGGAGGAGCATATCTTCCTGATGCGTTAATACCCGCATTTAAAGAAGCAGATGATGCGTATGAGGCAATTTGTCATTCAGCACAGTTTATTAATGAACTTCGCAGAATAAGAAAGGAGTTTCAGGGCAGACCAACTCCCGTATATCACTGTGAAAGACTTTCAAAGCTGTTCGGCAACTGTCAGATATATGTTAAGCGTGAGGATTTAAACCATACAGGTGCACATAAGCTAAATCACTGTATGGGCGAGGGCTTGCTTGCAAAGTATATGGGCAAGAAAAAGCTTATTGCAGAAACAGGTGCAGGTCAGCATGGTGTTGCATTGGCAACAGCTGCTGCATACTTTGGTATGGAATGTGATATTTATATGGGTGAGGTTGACATTGCAAAACAGCATCCCAATGTAATCAGAATGAAGATGCTTGGTGCAAATGTTATTCCCGTAACTCACGGTTTAAAGACATTAAAAGAAGCTGTTGATGCCGCATTTGATGCGTATTTAAAGGAATATGACAATGCAATCTATTGCATAGGCTCGTGTCTTGGACCACATCCCTTCCCGAAAATGGTAAGAGATTTCCAGTCGGTTATCGGTATTGAGGCAAGAGAGCAGTTCCTTGAGATGACAGGCATTATGCCTGATGCGGTATGTGCGTGTGTAGGAGGTGGCTCAAACTCACTTGGTATGTTTACACCTTTCTTATCAGACCCAGTAGAGATTTACGGTGTAGAGCCTTTGGGCAAGGGTGGTAATGTTGGTGACCACGCCGCAACAATGATGTTTGGTACAAAGGGCAGACTTCACGGCTTTGACAGTTATGTGCTTCAGGATGAGAACGGTGAGCCGTTACCTGTATATTCAATTGCCAGCGGTCTTGATTATCCGGGTGTTGGC
>JAZNVD010000122.1:0-6392 GCA_045592645.1 Candidatus Ornithomonoglobus sp.
TTATAATTATGTATTTAACAATGATTACGCAATATTTATCATTTTGTTCACTGGGGTGGAATTTATGTTTGAAACACAGGTCATAAAACAGGAAATTGAAATAGCGGGATTTAACAGTATTTACTACTTTGAGTTTGGAAAAAACTTTTCTCATCCCCCTGAAAGGCACGACTTCTGGGAGATGGTATATGTAGACAGCGGAAAAATCAATGCCGTTACCAACGGTGTGGGCATCACCCTTGACGAGGGTCAGGTAATATTCCACGAGCCTATGGAAACCCACGCCCACGTATCCGATAACCATGTTTCCAACAATATGCTTGTTATTTCCTTTACAACAAACAGTGAAATAATGCAGTTTTTTAAGAATAAAACCTTTACCCTTGATAAAACAGGTAAAACATTGTTGTCATTATTTCTTGAAGAGGCAAAAAACGCCCTGGGCACTGTTCCCGGTGATTATAACAACAAGGACGATTTGAAATTTCTCACCTCCTCATTTGGTTCAACACAGCTTCTGCAATGCTATTTCACAGAATTTTTAATTCGGCTTATAAGAAGCGGAAGCAAGCTCAGTGAAGAGGTGCTTGCCTCAAAAAAATCACGTAATATTGCGAGCAACTCAATCAGCGAGCTTATGACAGACTATATGAAAAACAACGTGTATTCAAATCTCACATTAAAAGATTTATGCTCACACTTTCTTTTCGGCAAAACACAGCTCTGTAAAATTTTCCGTGAAAGCACGGGAGAAAGTCCTATGGAATACTTTATGAAGCTTAAAATGAAGGAGGCGAAAAAGCTACTTCGTGAGGGAAATTATTCCATAAGCCAGATTTCGGATATGTTAGGTTATTCATCCATTCATAACTTCTCACGGGCATTTAAAAAGGCTGTGGGCATATCTCCCACAACCTACTCAAAACGAATAATATAAAAAAGTCACTATCGTGACTGTCGTTCGCATAGCTCACTCCACAAGAAGACTTTTTTGTGATTTCCTAAAAGATAAAGAAAACTACGGCACGGATTACTCCGTGCCGTAGTTCATACATAGACTATTTTTTCCTATACCAATCTTTGGAGGAATTGATATAGAATTAAATACAATCAGTTCTGAGCATATGCTCTCTCGCAAATCTCCTGAACGTGGATACCGTCTTCTGCTGTAACCATAGGCTCTGTATCATTGATAATTGCACGGCCGAATGATTCAACCTCCTTGGTATACATATTACCAAGCTCAACGTCAAGAGTAACTGCAACAAGGTCCTCACGGTTCTGTGCTGCATCATAACCAAGTGAGGCAACAGAGATAAGTACTTTAACCTCTCCGCCCTCAACCTGGCTTACTGTACCGTCGGCCATAATACTGCCCTTTGTACCGTAAATCTCAAGCTTACACTTTGCAGCAGCGTCAGGAATATTGAAGTTTGCATCAACCATAGCCAATGCACCATTATTCATCTTCATAACAATTGCTGCAGAGTCATCAGCATTGTAGCTGAAAGTCTGTGTAGCTGTGAAGCCCTTTACATCTACAGCCTTAAGGCCTGTGATATACTCAAGCAAGTCGATACAGTGAATACCCATATCCATCAATGCACCGCCTGCTGAAAGCTCCTTGTTCTGTCTCCAGTTACCGGGTATATCGGGATACCAGCATGTAAGCTGTCCACGCATTGAAACAACGTCGCCAAGCTTACCTTCAGCAATAATTTTCTTCATTTCCTGATGGTATGCTGCAAATCTCATCATAAGACCTACACCAAGCTTAACGCCCTGTTCCTTACAGTATGCTGCAATCTCCTTTGAATCCTCTGTTGACAAAGCCATAGGCTTCTCAAGAAGGATATGCTTTTTAGCCTTTGCTGCAGCCATTGCCTGCTCTTTATGACAGAAAACGGGTGACGCAATGTAAACTGCCTCAATCTCATCAAGAGCCAAAAGCTCCTCATAGTTATCAAAAGCATACTTTGCATTATACTTCTCTTTACAACTCTGTGCGGCTGCCATATTTGTGTCCATTACTGCGATAAGCTCAACATTATCTGCAAGCATCATACCGGGTAATGTTCTGCGGTCTGCGATACCGCCACAGCCGATTACGCCCCATTTAATTTTCATAATTTTGTCCTCTTTTCAGATTATTTAACAATATGACGGCCAAGAACTGTCTTGAAGCCTTCGATACAACGGTTAATGTGTACCTCGTCCCATGAGGGATGTAGGAACAAGCTCAAAGTTTCGTCACGAAGTGCCTTTGCCTTAGGACAAAGAACATTCTTATAATCTACTGATGAAGGATCTGTGTACTCCTTTGACTTGAAGGGGAACTGTGCTGTACCGAAACCGTTCAGCTCACGGTAAGCTCTCTCCTCATATGCCTCGGGCCACTGAATACCGTAGCAGGGAATCTTCTCTGCACCAAGCTCCTTAACAAGGTCGCCTGCTGTACAGTCAAGAACGCTAAGGTCAATGTTGATGGGATACCACCAGTATGATGACTTTCTCTCATCAGTATTGCAGGGAAGCTTCTTGATACCCTTCATACCTGTGAACGCATCGTCATACATCTTTGCATACTTAAGTCTTCTTGCAAGGTTCCAGTCATCAAATCTCTCAAGCTCGTTGATACCGATAGCTGACTGCATCTCTGTCATTCTGTAGTTGAAACCAACACGGTTGTGGATGTAAGGAAGCTTCTCCTCAAGAGCAAGCATATTCATTCTTGCACGAACGTCATAGCCGTGGTCACGGAATGAACGGCACTCCCAACCAAGATCCTCGTCGTTAGTAACAACCATACCGCCTTCACCACCTGTTGTGAAGTGCTTTGTCTGGCAGAATGAGAAACAACCAACGTCACCGATTACGCCGGCCTTTGTGCCCTTATATGTACCGCCGAAGCACTGTGCACAGTCCTCAACAATCTTAAGATTATGCTTCTTTGCAATCTCAAGAATGGGACCCATATCAGCAACAACACCGTAAAGGTGAACAACAACGATAGCCTTTGTTCTGGGTGTGATTTTGCTCTCAATGTCAGCGGGGTCAATTGTGTGATCATCTGTTACATCCGCAAATACGGGGATTGCACCTGCCTGTGCAATTGAGAATGATGATGCGATAAATGAATATGAGGGAACAATAACCTCATCTCCGGGTCCGATACCCAAACATGATAGAGCAATGTGAAGAGCTGCTGTACCGTTTGTACATGAGATAGCCATCTTTGCGCCAACCCACTTTGCAAACTTCTCCTCAAACTCCATACCCTTCTTACCTGTCCAGTAACATACCTTACCGTTTGTAAGAATCTCTGTTACGTCATCAATTGACTTCTTGTCAAGCTGCGGCCACATGGGGAAACCGATTTCCTCAATACCTGCGCCATTCATTACAACTTCTTTTTCCTGTGCCATAATAAAACACCCTTTCTTTTTTATTCGTCCTGTGGACGTATTTTTTTATTTCTAAAAAACACACAAACGCCATTGTGTAGTTTTTTGAGACTTGGTAATTATATGCCGAACATCATATTAAAGGCATACGTTGCACCGCCTAAGGTAACGGCATTTCCCTCTATTCGGGAAAATTCAATTGTTTTATCTTTTACAAGTACAATCTCCGAGAACCTTTCTCTTAAAGGCTCTAAAAGATAATTGCCCAATATTTTTATGGGGCCTACCATAACTACAAGCTCGGGGTCTAAAAGGTTTACGATTGTATTTATTCCAAACGCCAGAGCATTTGCAACCTCTTTTACAATTTCATTTAATGCTTCACTGCCATTGTCCAGTTTAAACCGTAGCTCCTTTAAGGACTCACATTCTGTCCTTTCAAGAATAGACGGAATGCTTGCATACATTTCAAGACACCCGTAGCTTCCGCATTTACAACGGTTGCCATTGTAATCAACGCTGATATGACCAAATTCTCCTGCCATACCGCTACCGTCATAGATTGTGCCGTCAATAAGTATTCCTGCACCTACACCGTCATCAATATCAATGGAAATAAGGTTATCTGTTTCACCGTAACCTCCCCATTCCTTTTCAGCCAGCGCTATAAGTCCCGAGTTGTTTTTCAGGAATATGTTTACCTGAGGCATTGCCTTGCGGAGAATTTCATATATATCCTTTGCATCCTCCGTATCAAGAACTGTGGACGAAATAAGGGTATTGGTCTTTGTGTCAATTACACCGGGAAGTCCTATTGTTATACCAAAAACCTTTCTTCCTCTTGAAACACTGCTTAAGGCGTGCATTACCCCCATAGCAATGCTATCACCTTTTTTTACAGCCACTTCTATATGATTTTCAACCGAAAAATCCAACGTGTACAAATCAGCTATTATACTCTTTTTCTGAATGTCAAGACCGACAAAATATCCGCCGTGAGGTGATATTTTAAGGTTTACAGCCTTTCTTCCGCTTGTGGTTGTATCCTTAATTCCACACTCCTCCACAAGTCCCTCGCAAATAAGCTCCTCAACAAGAGATGATACCGTGGTGGCACTTAATTTTGTTATCTTCTTTATATCAGCACGGGATATGACTTCATTTCTATGTATTAGATTAAATACAAGTCTCATATTAGTTTCTTTAATTAACTGTTGAGATGATTTACTTATATCCGTCATATATATCACTCCCACCAATTTATCCAATGACTGTACTAATTAGATTATATCACTCCTATATATACTTGTCAATGGTTTTTTCAGAATTTTTCAATAATTCCATAATCTGCATATTCAAAAATGCGAGCATCCTTATCGGGATTAATTGCAATTACATACTTTGCGCCCTCAATTGCACAGGTATGATGAATTGCACCTGATATTCCCACAGCTATATAAATTCTGGGGCTTACAGTCTTTCCCGTTAGTCCTACCTGTGCTTCATAAGGAGCTTTGTTCATATCAACAAGCCCCCTTGATGCACCGATTTCACCGTCAATTTTCTTTGCAAAAGCCTCAAGACGGGCAAAATCATCACATACGCCTTTACCGCCTGAAACAATTATATCAGAGCTTTTGCTCTTTGTTCGCACCGTTGCCATCTGTGGCTTTGTAACACACTTGATTTTTGCAGTTATATTTCCACCCTGGGCAGGTCTTATCATAAACAGATTTTCGCCGTCAGTTTCAAGTCCCGTACAGTCGGCACAAAGTCCCGTTTTAAGCTTTGCCGCAACTATAGGGGCATTTCTTCTTCCCCATAAATCTGCGTTCCACAAAATTACATCGGGTTTTTCTTTTTCTGCCTTCTCTGCAATTTTTTCAGGCTCCATTTTGGGAATTTCAATAACCTCGTGAGCTATTTCCATTGCCTTGGGAACAACCTCACTGCCAATAACCCATACGGTTTTTAACTTCTCGCCATCTGTTTTGTTTTCTTCTTCGTCTGCAGTTTCCTGCTTTAATTTATCAATCAAAGGCAACAGTTCATCCATAGTAATGAACTGACACTTTCTTCTGCCTCTTTCGTTTTCAAAGGTTTTTAAAACTTTCGTAGGAGAACCGTTAAATCCGCATCTTGACACATCACAGTTAAGAATACCATTGTCAATAACTGTAACCTCTCCCACTTTGGAAAATATACTTGGAAAACGCAAAATATATCCCCTCTCAACCGTTACGACCGCAGGAAAAGACACGCTTTCCTCACCGTTACGGGTTACAGCGGATATACCGTTTTCGTTATTCTCTATACTCAAAGCATTGGTAATAAGGGATGTCCCAAGCATTTCCGATAACATAGGACCAACCTGTGCAGTATCACCGTCTATACTCTGTCTGCCACACAGTATGAGGTCATACTCCATACCCTTTATAGCAGTTGAAAGAATATACGATGTCGCCAGAGTGTCAGACCCCGCAAAGACAGTGTCACTTATAAGTACTACTTTTGCACCGAGTCTTGTCAGGGGTTTTAATGCCTCTTCTGTGGCTTTAGCACCCATTGACACAATTGTTACATCGTTAGACATCTGCAACGCACATTCCAATGCAGATTCATCAAAGGGGTTTATTTCCCCTTTGATGACCTTTACACAAACTAAAATTTTCATTTAATATTTACCTTCATAAATGGGCTCCAACGCCTTCTGGATTGCCTTGTATCTCCTGAACAGATTCATATATGCTGTGTGATTTTCCTCATTGGGCACAGTTTCCGATACAACCTCGTTACAGATTTCAAGAGCTTTCTCCAGGCTCTCAAACACACCGCAGGCAACACCTGCAAGCATTGCACTGCCAAAGGATGAATCTGCATATTTCATTACAACAAGACGAATACCAAAAGCATCGCTTACCATTTGACGCCACAACGGGCTCTTTCCACCGCCACCGATAATGGTCGCAGTGTCGTTATGAGGGATAT
>JAZNVD010000123.1:0-4480 GCA_045592645.1 Candidatus Ornithomonoglobus sp.
CAGAATTGAAGCTCCCGAGGGCTGGATAGTAGAAATTTGCTAATGTTAGAAAACGGACAATGCCATAGCGTGTTGTCCGTGTTTTATAGCAAAAAGGAGTAGGTTTATACGTGATAAATATAGTAGAATTTTTCACTCATAATTTGGGAGTGGGCGGCAATGTACTTGTTGCTTTCATATTCCTTGCCCTTGCAGTGGCAGGAGTTATAATTGCAATGCGTGGCCGTGGCGCTATGGTGTGGATAGTAAGTGTCTGCGGCTTCGTTGTGGGAGTTCTGGCAGGGGCTATGCTTGGTATACTTGTTTTTAACAGCCTAATTATGATGATAATACTTGCCGCCGTTGGCGGTGTACTGCTCCTTTACGGTGTAAGGGCAGCAAGGTCAATAGGATATTTCATAGGAATAGGAACACTTGGCTGGCTTCTTTCGTATATTGTGACATCGGAGATGTACACAGGAGACAGCGGTACCAATGAAAACATTTTACTCCTGATTGATTTTGCAGTGGGAGTTTTTATGGGGTTTCTTGCGGCACTGCGGTCAAAGTATATTGTGTCACTTGTAACTGCAATTGCGGGCGGACTTCTTACAGCCATTTCAACCCTTGCAATATTCGGAAGCTATTTTGCTGATGCAAAAACCTGGACCATAGCAGGAGCCGTTGCAGTTTTAGGGTTTATGGTACAGATAAAAACCTATGACATAAAGCCTGCTAAAAAGAAAAAAGACAGATAAACTCAATAACACCTCATATAATCATATAGGGGGTGTTATTTTTGTTTAAAGGAACAAAACTTCGCAAACGTGTTGTAATTGATATTGCAACAGCAGAGGGGCTTGGGTATGTGTCAGATTTGGAGATTGACGAGATTTCGGGGTGTGTGACGGCGTTGATAGTGAAGAAAGCCTCGGGATTGCTGGGGAATTTCTTTGGATTGGGGGAAGTGAGTATCCCGTGGCACTGTGTTGTGGCAATGGGTAACGAATTTGTACTGGTTAAAACCTTTGATTTTGCAGAAAAATGCTTGAAAAACTAAATATTGTATGGTAAAATAAATATATACATACAATGCCCCCAATCTGTGGGGACTACAAAGAAAAACGATAAGGAGAATTACTATGAAATGTCCATACTGTTCCTTTGCAGAAAGCAAGGTTATCGACTCACGTCCCAGTGATGAAAATAACTCAATTCGTCGCCGTCGTGAATGTCTTAAGTGCGGAAGACGTTTTACAACTTATGAAAAGCTTGAGTCAATTGCACTTGTTGTAATTAAAAAGGATGAGTCACGTCAGCCCTTTAACCGTAACAAGGTACTTAAGGGTATTATAACTGCCTGTGAAAAAAGAACAATCTCTATTGTGCAGATGGAGAAGATTGCAGACGATATTGAGAGTGAGCTTTTGCAGTCAATGGTAAGAGAGGTTCCGTCAACGACCATTGGTGAAATGGTTATGGAAAAGCTCCGTGACCTTGACGAGGTTGCTTACGTAAGATTTGCGTCAGTGTACAAGAGGTTTGAAGATTTGAGCACATTTATGGACGAGCTTCAGGGCTTGATTGATAACCGTAAGTAATGAATAAGACAATTTGTGCCATTGCCACGCCTATGGGTACGGGCGGTATTTCCGTTATACGAATAAGCGGTGGCGAGGCGGTAGATATTGCAGAGAAGATTTTTTCACGCACGTTAAAGGATAAGGCAAGCCATACTGTCCATTACGGTTTTATCCGTAATGGGAGAGGAGAAACGGTTGATGAGGTTTTGGTTACCCTTATGCGTGCACCTAAAACCTTCACCCGTGAGGATACAGTTGAAATCAGTTGCCACGGCGGTGTGGTTACCACTAAAAAAGTTCTCGATGCGGTAATAGAGGCAGGTGCTGTTATGGCAGAGGCGGGTGAATTTACAAAGCGTGCTTTTTTAAACGGCAGAATTGACCTGTCCCAGGCGGAGGCGGTTATTGATGTTATAAACGCCAGAAATGAAATTTCACAGAGAAATGCCGTGTCACAGTTAGGCGGTACTTTATCCCGTGAGATTAAGGCAGTGCGTGATGATTTGGTGCATTTGTGTGCAAGGATGCAGGTTTTAATCGATTATCCCGATGAAGATTTAGAGGACATTTCAGAGGAAGATATACGAAATATTTGCAAAAACTGTGCTGATAAGATTAACAAACTTATGGATACTGCCGACAGTGGCAGAATGGTCCGTGACGGTATCCGTACGGCAATTGTCGGCAAGCCTAATGTTGGTAAATCAAGCATTTTAAATGCTTTGGCACAGGAGGACCGTGCCATTGTAACGGATGTGGCAGGTACTACCCGTGATGTTATTGAGGAGAGTATAACCGTTTCAGGTATACCTCTTATATTATCGGATACTGCAGGTATTCACGAAACTGACGATGCGGTTGAAAAGATTGGTGTAAAAAAATCAAGGGAATATATTGACGGTGCAGATTTAGTTATTGTTGTTCTTGATTCAACCCGTGAGATAGATTCCGACGACCGTGAGGTTCTTGATTTAACACGTTATAAAAAGAGAATAATACTAATAAACAAAACTGATGCAGGGGAGATTATTTCCCGTGACGAGTTTAGTGACGATGACTATGTTCTCCAAATAAGTGCAAAGACAATGGAGGGAATGGACAAGCTTTCCCACGTTATTTATGAAATGTGCGGTCTTGGCGAAATTGAGGCGGAGAACGGGTACATTATCACAAATATGCGTCATAAAACAGCACTTATGGGTGCCCGTGATGCCCTTATGGCAGTGGCAACGGCAATTGATGCAGGCCTGCCTGCGGATATTGTTTCCATTGATATTGCAGGTGCAATGAACAGCCTGGGCGAGATTACGGGTGAAACTGTGTCCGAGTCGGTTGTTGCAGATATATTCCATAATTTCTGTGTAGGTAAGTAATATGCGATTAGATAAATTTTTATCCGATTGTACGGATATGTCCCGAAAGGAAATAAAAGAGCTTATAAAAAAGAAGCAGGTTTCAGTTGGCGGTGAGATTGTTACACGTCCCGAAACACAGGTTGACGAGAATGCAACGGTTTGTGTTCAGGGTGACGAGGTTTCCTACAGAAAGTTCGTGTACCTTATTCTTAATAAACCGCAAGGGTATGTAAGTGCCACAGAGGACCGTGATTATCCCACAGTATGTGATTTGGTGGCGGAGGAGTACGGACATTTTGGTGTGTTCCCTGCAGGCAGACTTGATATTGATACGGAGGGGCTTTTAATTCTTACCAATGACGGTGGGTTTGCCCACGATATAACGTCACCTAAAAAGAATGTGTACAAGCGTTATTTTGCCCGTCTTGATAAGGCGGTTGAAGATAAGGACATTGAAGAATTTAAAAAAGGTATGGAGTTTAAGGACTTTACCGCAAAGCCTGCAAGGTTAGAGATAACGGATAACCCCAATGAGGCATTCGTTGAGATTGCCGAGGGGAAGTTTCATCAGGTAAAGAGAATGTTTGAGAGGGTCGGAAAAACCGTAACATATCTTAAACGTGTTTCCATAGGCGGGCTGGTATTACCTGATGGTTTAGAGTTGGGTGATGTCTGCGAAATGACCCGTGAGGAAATGGAAAAAGCAGTATACAATAAATAAAAGAGGGGAGGGCTCGTTGTGACAAGCATAAAAACATCATATTCCACAAGTGGTTCGGCTGTGGGTAGTTATTTTTATGAATATGAATACGAGTATAAAATTCCCTCAAGTTTTAGGAACTCAATGCCTCATTCGGGCAGTAACAACGGAAGTTTTTCTATGACACAGGACAGTAGCGGAACGGTAAAATATGTTCTCGGCTACGGAATAAATCTGATTTAGGAAAGGATAGCGTCTTATGATAAAAAAACCTGAACTGTTAGCACCGGGCGGAAGTCTGGAAAAATTAAAGACCGCCATAGACTTTGGTGCAGACGCTGTCTATATAGGCGGTGACGCATTTTCCCTTCGAGTTGCGGCGGAGAATTTTTCTTATGAGGAAATGGGTGAGGGTATAAAGTATGCCCACGACAGAGGCAAAAAGGTTTACCTTACTGCAAATATTATTGCACATAACCGTGATATTCCCAAGTTTAAAACCTTTGTTGAGGAAATCCGCGACCTTGGTTTTGATGCGGTTTTGATTGCAGACCTTGGCTTGTTTGGAATTATGCGTGAGCTTGCTCCCGAAATTCCCATTCACGTAAGCACTCAGGCGAACAATACAAATTATATGACTGCAAATATGTGGCATAAGCTTGGCGCGGAACGTGTGGTTCTGGGCAGGGAGATGTCCTTTAAGGAGATTGCAGAGTTTAAGGCTAATATTCCCGAAGACCTTGAGCTTGAAGCATTTGTTCACGGTGCAATGTGTATTTCATATTCAGGCAGATGTCTGCTTTCTTCTTATATGGCAGGAAGAGATTCAAATAAAGGTGATTGCGCTCATCCCTGTCGCTGGA
>JAZNVD010000124.1:0-1806 GCA_045592645.1 Candidatus Ornithomonoglobus sp.
CAGTCTTGCCCTGTTTGATGGGATGAACCATTAGCAAATCACCTCTTCTTGTTGCTTCGAGACGCTTGTCTCTAGCGGCTTAAATGTCGAAATGGCAAGTGACATACCACAAAAAACCATTTCCGTCAAGTCTAGAGGGCATAGTACCCCTTAAACATAATGCGACGCAGTAAAAAATTATACAGAGGGATTCAACATTTGTCAACAGGGCTGACAAAAATTCTGAATAATCAATACTGGAGCAGCTTTAAGAGCTGATAGTTAAGCTGATATGAAGGCGAGTTAGCTGTAAGTTCCTGTGACCAACCGTTAACGCGTGCCGTTATGTACTTATCTCTTGCGGAGTTCATCCATGCGGGATAGGAAGCTTCAAAATAATAGATCGTTACGTTGGAGCTGTCCGCAGCCGAAACGATATATGTGTCACCCTCGGTCCTTGCCTCATCAAAGAGCCATGCACCAAGATCTGCATTTGTCTGATCTGCGTTGCCCTCAGCATCACCTGACTGGAAATCAGTAGCAACAGCACCGCTTGCATATCCGCCGCTGAGGATCTCGTTCTGGTTTGTTGTATTCTGCTTTACAACGTCAGAAAACTCGATGGGAGTCCTTCTTGTCTGTACAAGAGACTCAGCTGTAGCACGAACCTCTGCAAGACCTGCTGCGATCTGCTCAGCTGTTGCCTCGCTTTCAGAAGAAGCGGTATTTGCAAGTGTAAGTGTTCTGTAAGCGACTGTAGGGGTCTCATCGATCGTCTTGCTTGTTACGCAGATTACATATGTACCGTCCTCAAGCTCAACTGTAAATGCCTTGCCGATCTCAACCTCACCGAAGATAGCATCAGCTACTTCTTCCTTAAACTGGTACTCAGCTGTTGAGTGGGAATAACCTGTCATTACAGTAGGATCAACGTTGTCATCAGAGAATGAAACAAGCTTGTCAGCGTTTGCCTCAACATCTCTCTCAAGTACTGTCTTTACGGCTTCCTTGAAAGTCTTGCCGCGGTTTACGGCATTAACAACAGCCTGTGCATCAGACTTTGTCTTGTCGAGATCTGTTACATTTCCGTCGTCATCCTTGTTTGCGGAGAACAGATAATAGTTGAAATCAGCTCTCTCAAACTCAGTGGGATCCTCGTCAAATGTAGACTGGATGTCCTCTGTTGAAGGAACAAATTCGAACTGCTTCAGATAGTTCTCATATTCATTTGTATAAGCTACATTCTGTGAGAATGTCTTATAGTCGTTTGCGTTAAAACCTGTCCCGTACATACCCTGCAGGTACTGGTTAAGTGATTTGTATACGTATGTTGTTGCAGAGCTCCTGATAGCTTCCAGCTGCATATTGGCATATCTTGCCGCACCGGAGTGAGCGCTGTATCCTGCGGCGTCTGCTGCTCTTCTTACAAGAGCGCTGTTCATAAGCTCGTCGCCTGCAGTCTGATAAATAAACTCACGGTATGTCTGTCCTTCAGTCTCATCAACTGTATCGTCGAGAGTATCCTTTGATACCATTCCATACATTGCATACATGCTGAAGACTTCGTTAAAGTGGTAGTTTGTCTCAAGGACGGAAATATTGGCAACCGTTGTCTGCGTGCCGTCAGCAGCAGTCTCTACAACCTTCATACCGGTCACAAGCTTGGGAAGGATTCCCGAAATATATACGAAGAAACCGACAACACACAAGATGATCACCGCAATCACAAGTGCCTTAATAAAACTTATCTTAGCCTTCTGGGCCTTTGCCGTCTTTACCTTACCGGATGCCATAATCTTATAACCTGCCTTCTAAGCATAATACCCG
>JAZNVD010000125.1:0-17049 GCA_045592645.1 Candidatus Ornithomonoglobus sp.
TTGATGTAGTGGGCACTATGAAGGGTGCTATTTCTCTTGGTGTAGGCGAACCTGATTTCGTTACTCCATGGGCAATCCGTGAGGCAGGTATTGCAAGTCTCGAAAAAGGTCAGACATATTACACTGCAAACAGCGGTTTGATTGAGCTTCGTGAGGAGATTTGCAGATACAATAAACGCAAATACGGTGTTACATATGACCCTGCAAGCCAGGTGCTTGTAACGGTTGGTGGGTCAGAGGCTATTGATGCTATGATAAGGTCGGTTATAAACCCCGGTGACGAGGTTCTTATACCCGAGCCCAGCTTTGTATGCTATAAGCCTCTTACAATTATGGCAGGCGGTGTGCCTGTTACGATTGAAACAAAGGAGGAGGACGATTTCCGCCTTACTCCCCAGCAGTTAAGAGAAAAAATAACAGACAAGACAAAGCTTCTTGTTTTACCCTTCCCCAATAACCCCACGGGTGGAATTATGACAAAAGCTGACCTTGAAGCGATAGCAGAGGTTATACGTGGCACTGACATTCTCGTATTATCAGATGAGATTTACGGTGAGCTTCGTTATAATAATGAGGAACACGTACCTTTCTCAAAGATTGATGGGATGTACGAGAGAACTGTAGTGGTAAACGGTTTTTCAAAGGCATTTGCAATGACGGGCTGGAGACTTGGCTATGCAGTGGGTCCCGAAAAGCTTATTAAGCTTATGACTAAAATCCATCAGTACGGGATTATGTCATCTCCCACAACAAGCCAGTATGCTGCAATTGAGGCACTTAAGTCCTGTGATGACGATGTAGAGGAAATGCGTGACGAATATAATCGCCGCCGAAGAATAATCGTTGACGGCTTCAGAAATATGGGCTTATCTTGCTTTGAGCCTTACGGTGCATTTTACGTTTTTCCGTGCATTAAGAGAACAGGAATGACAAGTGAGGAGTTCTGCAACCGTCTTCTTGAGGAGGAGAAGGTTGCGGTTGTTCCCGGTACTGCATTCGGTGACTGCGGAGAGGGTTTTGTTCGTTGTTCTTATGCGTACTCAATTGACAATATTGAAGAAGCTTTAAGAAGAATAGAGAGATTTGTAAAGAAATATATCAAAGAGTAATAGAGGACAGGGTTGCCCTTATACTTCGACTTGGAAAGAGGGAATTTGAGTGAGAAAATATCTCCCATATATGAAACCCTACACACTATATTTCATATTAGGTCCGCTTCTTATGTTAACAGAGGTTGCGGGTGAAATCGTACTGCCAAGATTGGTGGGCGAAATGATTGATACGGGAATTATCGGTGGTGCAGGAGAAAGCTATATTATTACACAGGCTTTAAAGATGCTTGGATGTATAGTAATAATGATTAGCGGCGGAATTGGCGGACATTATTTTTCCATAAAAGCCGCTGTTAATTTCAGTACTGACCTCCGAGGTGCTGTCTTTAATAAAGTTCAGGAGTTTTCCTTTAAGAACATTGACAGCTTCTCCACCGGCTCAATAATTACCCGTCTTACAAATGATATTACCCAGATAATGAATATCACGCGAATGATGCTTATTATGGCAGTGCGTTCGCCGGGTATGCTTATTGGTGGCATTATAATGGCTTTTTCCATAAACAAAAGTCTTGCATCAATACTTATTGTAATGCTGCCGCTTCTTGCAACAGCAATATTCTTTGTTATGAGAACGGCAATGCCAAGGTTTGGGAAAATGCAAAAAAGCCTTGACAATCTTAATTCCCGTACCCAGGAGAATATAACAAATGTAAGGGTTATAAAGTCTTTTGTGCGACAGGAACACGAAATTGAGAAATTTGATTCCGCAAACGGTGATTTAAGAGATGCTACATATAATGCCCTTAAGGTGATTGTATGTACTATGCCCATAATGACCCTTGCAATGAATATTGCAACAATTGTTACCCTGATAAACGGCGGACAGATTGTAATTTCAGGGGCAATCCAGGTGGGCTCACTTAACTCCATAGTGCAGTATATCACACAGATTTTAAGCTCACTTATGATGGTTTCAATGATGATTATAAACTCCTCAAGAGCAATAACATCATACCGTCGTGTCGGAGAGGTGCTCAATACAGAAATAGACCTAACAGATGACTTTGCTACCCAGAAGGACAGAGTGGTTGAAAAAGGCGAAGTTGAATTTAAAAATGTGTTCTTTAAATATCACAAAAACAGAGAAGAGAATGTTTTAGAGAACATTTCTTTTAAGGTGGCAGGAGGAACGACGCTTGGCATAGTGGGTGTTACAGGTTCGGGAAAAAGCTCTCTTGTTCAGCTTATCCCCAGACTTTATGACACTACCAAAGGTGAGGTTTTAGTAGATGGCGTCAACGTAAAGGAATACAGTCTTAAAAATTTGCGTGACGGCGTCGGTATGGTATTGCAGAAAAATGTCCTGTTTTCGGGAACTGTTGAGGAAAACCTTCGATGGGGCGATGAGGATGCAGACATAGATGCAATTAAAGCGGCCGCAACAGCTTCACAGGCAGACGGTTTTATAGACGCCTTTACAGACGGGTATAATACCCAGATTGAACGTGGCGGTGCAAATGTATCGGGCGGACAGAAGCAGAGGTTGTGTATTGCAAGAGCTTTGCTGAAGAAGCCTAAAATTCTTATCCTTGACGATTCAACAAGTGCGGTTGATACTGCAACAGAAGCACATATCCGTAAAATGCTTTACGGGGAAATGAAGGATACAACAAAGATAATCATTGCACAGAGAATTTCCTCTGTGATTGAGGCTGACAACATTATTGTTTTAGATGACGGTAAAATTGTCGGTGAGGGTACTCACGAGATGCTTATAAAAGAGTGTGAGGAGTACCATGATATATATTATTCCCAGATGGAAAGGGAGGTGTCATAATATGCCCCCACAGATGGGACACAACAATAACAGAAATGCAAGATTTCAGAAACAGGCAAAGCCCAAGGATATATCAGGTGCTATAAAAAGACTGTTCTCATATATAGGTAAGGATAAATACAAGGTTGCATTTGCTATGGTTTGCGTGATAATCAGTGCAGGTGCAAGTCTTGGCGGAACGTATATGCTTCGCCCCATAATGGGAAATCTTGCCCTGGATGAGCCTGTAGATGTAAAGCTGACAAAGCTTGCCATTGGTCTGGTTATAATGGGGCTTATATACCTTGCAGTTGTGGTTGCTTCCTTTATGCAGGCACGCACAATGATAAGGGTATCCCAGGATGCTATTAAGCGTATCCGTGCAGATTTATTCGAAAAACTTCAGGGGCTTGGTGTTAAGTATTATGATACCAACAGTGCCGGTGATATAATGAGCCGTTTCACCAATGATATTGATAACATCGGTCAGATGTTTGACTCGACAATATTGCATATGTTTTCGGGGATACTTACCCTTATAGGCTCTATAGTTCTTATGTTTGTTACCAATCTTCCTCTTGCTTTGGTAACGCTTATCATAACACCGCTAATGGCGTTTGTATCGGGAACTATTGCAAAGCATACGAGAAAGTATTTCAGTAAACAACAGGCACAGCTTGGTACCGTTAACGGATTTATTGAAGAAACCGTAAGCGGTCAGAAGGTGGTTAAGGTTTTTAACCACGAAGAGAGAGCAAAAAAGGATTTCAGGGAAATGAACAATACCTTAAGGGACATTCAGGTAAAAGCTAATTTCCTTGGAGGAATTATGGGTCCGTGTATGAATGCTATGTCGCAGGTAAGCTACACCGTAACTGCATTTATCGGCTCAACCCTTGCTTTATTTACAAGAATAGGAAAAATCGGACTTGAGGATTTTGCTGCACTCGATATAGGTGGCTTAACGGTTTTCGTAAACTATTCAAGACAGTTTTCAAGACCTATAAATGAGATTTCAAACCAGATTAACGTTGTTATGTCAGCACTTGCAGGTGCAGAGAGAGTGTTTGCGGTAATGGATGAAAAGCCTGAACGTGCAGACGACAGTAATAAGGTTAAGCTTCAGAATGTGCGCGGAGATGTAGTGATTGAAAATGTTACTTTTGGCTACAATCCCGACAAGATAATATTAAAGAACATTTCTATGTATGCCCACCCGGGACAGAAGATTGCCCTTGTTGGCTCAACGGGTGCAGGAAAAACCACAATTACAAACCTTGTTACAAGGTTTTACGATGTGGACGACGGAAAAATTACCATTGACGGTATAGACATTAAAGACATTGACCGTGACAGTTTAAGGGAAAACATTGCTATGGTTCTCCAGGACACGCACTTGTTTACAGGCACGGTTATGGAGAACATCCGATACGGAAGACTTGACGCCACGGATGAAGAGGTTATTGCGGCGGCACACACCTCATGTGCCCATAGCTTTATAAAAAATATGCCACAGGGTTATGACACCGTTCTTGACGGTGACGGAGCAAACCTGTCCCAGGGACAACGTCAGCTTCTTAACATTGCCCGTGCGGCATTATCAAAAGCACCCATACTGATACTTGATGAAGCAACATCATCAGTAGACACCAAAACGGAGCAACACATTAACCGTGGTATGGATGCATTAATGGAGAACAGAACAACATTCGTTATTGCTCACAGATTATCTACCATACGCAATGCCAATGCAATAATGGTATTGGAAAACGGTGAAATCATTGAGAGAGGTACACATGAAGAGCTGCTTGAATTAAAGGGCAGATATTACGAGTTACATACGGGAATCAAGGAGCTTCAGTAAAAGATACAGGTGGAAGGAGAAAACAGATGAAGGTATACCAGATGATATACACTTCGGTGCAGTACAGTATTGCTGATGCTGACCTGGGACTGGAAAACCAGGAAGGTCAGAGAGTATACTCTTGCTCACAGGGGCTTACAAAAGAAAATATTGCAGAGCTTTTGAGGTTCTGCAGTTATAAGCTACCCAAAAATAATAAGATAAAATATTCACAGGAATTCGGAGACCCGTCAGTGGGACAAAAGTTCCCCAAGGCGTTCCGTACCTTACGTCTGACAGACGGAAGACTTGCCGCAATACAGACGGTGTATGCCGGGGTTGATATAAACGGTGAGGAAGGGAATGTTTTTGCTCACGCGTTGGTGTTTGATGAGTATGACGACAACTTCTTCCCGGAGCAGTATTACGGTTCGAAGTTGTTCCGCACATACCTTACAAAAGAGGAATATAATGCGCCTCTTGTAAAGTATATGCCCACTCTTATTGACCCGCCACGTCCCAAAGAAACTGAAGAAAAAATAAAAGAGTTTATAGAGGGACATAAAAAAGAACTGACATATGTGGTTAATCACGCAGTGACAATGCTTACATCGGAAAATCTGAAGAATATATGTGTATGTACAAATAATTCCGACGATACTGACAAGTATCTTATTGCTTTAAAGTGGATGCTTCCAAGAGATGTGTCCCCCAACACAGGCGTTTCCACTTACAATGTGTATCTTCCGTCGGACAAGCAGGACAAGATAGTTTTTCACGGAACTGTTAAGGGACGCAACAATATTACCCGTGAGGCAATAGAGGCAAGAGATAACTGTATTTATATTGATTTTAATGCAATTGATTTTTCAGCTGTTTCAGAGTCGTCTCTTTTCAAGTTTTCGGCTGACGATATTCGTAATGAGTATTCTAAATACAAAATTTCATCTGTAAGTGCATATCTTGACTGGTTTTCCCTGACACAGAACACCACTTTCAGCGGTATGGGAGGAAAGCTTCTTAAGTTCAAACGTTCAGCAGGTGATGAAGCTTTTGCAATCCGTGCAAAGGAAGCCTTTGCCTTGCTTGACAATGAGGACATGGAAGAGGTTCGTTTCGAGATTGCCAAGGTTATGTATGATAACATTGACCTGTTCGATAACGAGGCAAAGAAGCTGACAGAAATTTATGTGGCAGAATGTGTTGAAAAGCTATGTAAAGGTGAAACCTATGAAATTGAAAGCATCTTCGGAAAGGGCACAACAGCCCAGACAGAGGTAATGCTTGATAACTTTACAAAGTATATGGATTGTATCTGTGATAACTTTGATACAATGGGTGATAAGAATAGGAGCCTTATACTGAACTTTATTGCACGTCTGAAGCATAGCGGAGTTTTTGACAGCTGGGCACATATGATGTGTAAAAAGAAAAAGTATCTTTCAGCTTTGACGGAGCTTGCAATATGCGGAATAGTTACAGGTTACGGAAGTAACACAATATCTGTCCCTGCAGGCTGGACGCCCGAAGAGGTTTATGAGCTTGTTGCATACATAGAGGCATCGACTTCCGACAGACATTTGTCTGTAGCGTGTAAAAAGTATATACTTGAGCACGATGAGGTTAAGTGGGAAAACTTTGGCGTGAATATTGCCCGCAGAAAGAAACTTCCCAACGAGGTTGAAGAAGACACACAGAAAATCAAACGTATGCTTACAAGGGTTGGATATGAGCCCTTTAAGCGTGGAACATACGAATCAATCAAGCGTGAAGTTATGGCAGATATGGAGGACAACCCGTCGCCATTTATGATATCAAGACTTCTTTCAGCTTTCTATATGTGGCAGGGTGCGTACGGTGACCAAAGAGCAGCAAAAAGGCTTGCTGATAAGGTCCAGCGTATGATTCTTGAGTTAAGACGCAAAGAACCGCAGTGCTATAATTATATGATTGCAAAGCTTGGAATTGAAATTATTGAATCGCCGGGACATTACCATGAAGTTATGGTAAATATGGAAACTGTTCCTGAAAGCTTCTGGAATTGGTTTTTGATAGGTGCAATGCGTGCAAAGCGTGATGATAAGAAAATGCTTGCATATATCCGTATATATGAGGCAAACAAAATCAAGCTTAACAGGCTTGATATAAAAGCGGAGCTACGTAAAGTGTTTAAGGATGAGAGAGATTAAGAAAGGGAATATAAATATGAAAAGCGTAATGAGAAAATTTATAATAACACTATGTGCAGTGTCAACAGTAATTACAATGAGCACTGCAACAGTTTTTGCAACAGACGAATTTCGCCCGGGACCCGGTAATGATACAACAGCAACGGACAATGTAACAACATCGTCAGGCGCAGACAGCACCACATCCACAACAGGCGGTGCATCGGAGCCTACAAGTGTAACAACACAGGCAACAGGCACATCAAGTAAGTATCTGTCAAAATGGGGCGGTTTCTTCTGGTTTTTGGCATCAGTAGGCGTTAACTTCCTTGTTGCCTGCTGGGTGGGTAACCGTTTCTACCGTCTTGCACGCAGAAGTGCGCAGAGCTCGGCGGAAATCAGAGCATTGAGAAAAGATATTGAAGAGAAGTTTGCATCAACGCTTAAGGATATAAATGAGCCTATAACAGAGGTTGTAAACACAAACGAGAGCTATGCCCGAAATGATGAAGGCATAGAGATGCCTGATAATAGACCTTCAGTTGATATTAACGAAGAAGAGAGAGAAATTCTTGGCAGATGGGACACACGCCGTGCAGCAATGAACGAAATCAGAGCTGAAGAGGCATCAAGACGTACATATGCACCTACACGTGCAATGTCAGGAATAGAGTTTGAGGAAGACGGAACAGAAGAAGAGGAAAAAGGTTCAGGTTTTCGTTCAAAGTTAAATTCAATTACAAAGGCAGGCTCAAAAGCCGGCAATAAGGCAAAAGATTTCCTAAGCAACATATTCCCTTTTGAGGATTAAGCAAAATATTCCCCGTGCAATTGCACGGGGGTTTTTATTTGTAAAAATTAACACACAATTAACATACATACACTTTTGGAATTAACATAAGCTATGATAAACTGCTATTGTACTCAAAAGAGGAACAACTTAAGGAGAGTGATTATTATGAAAAAAATCATAACAATAGTAATGGCAATAGCAATGTTTGCAGGAGTATTGACAGGCTGCGGAAATCGGGGCGGAAATAGTCAGGCAACAGTTGCAACGGATGGATCATCATCAATGGAAAAGGTAATCGGCTATCTTGGAGAGAGCTATATGGAAGAAAACACAAATGTGAAGATTACTTATAACCCTACGGGTTCGGGGTCAGGTATCCAGGCAGTAGCTGATGGCAGGTGCGACATCGGTCTTTCAAGCCGTGATCTGAAGGATGAAGAAGCTGTTAACCTGTCAGGAACAGTAGTTGCTATTGACGGTATAGCAGTTATCGTAAACCCTGAAAATCCTGTAACAGACCTTAGTGTTGCACAGATTGCAGAAATTTTTGAGGGCAAAATTACAAACTGGCAAGAGGTTGGCGGTGCTGACGCACCTATCGTTTGTATTGGCAGGGAGGCTGCATCAGGCACAAGAGATGGCTTTGAGTCAGTAACAGATACGGAAGATGAATGCGTATATTCACAGGAGCTTACATCAACAGGCGATGTTGTGCAGACTGTTGCATCAAACCCCAACGCAATCGGTTACGCATCAGTAGCGTCGGTTAAGGATACAGTTAAGGCAATATCAGTTGAGGGAGTTGAGCCTACAACACAGACAATTCAGTCAGGCGAATATGCAATCCAGAGAAACTTTGTATTCGTAACAAAGAAGAATGGAGAACTTAGCGAGAAAGCACAGAAATTTTTTGACTTTGCAACAAGTGAGGCGGCAGATGAATTGATTATAGCAGCGGGAGCGGTTCCTGTTAAGAGATAACCCAGGGGGATTAAGCATGAACAAACTCAAGAAAACAGCAAAACTTATTGAAAAATCAATGAATTTAATATTTTCCCTGTGTGGAATTGCCGCAGTTTTGTTTGTGCTGCTTATAACCGGATTTTTGGCGGTAAAAGGTACGCCTGCAATTAAGGAAATCGGCATTGCCGATTTCCTTTTTGGCACAACGTGGGCACCTACGGCATCGGAGCCATCATATGGGATTTTACCGTTTATTTTAAGTTCGGTATACGGTACTTTGGGAGCAATAGTGATAGGCGTTCCCATTGGTGTTATGTGTGCGATATTTATTGCCAAGATGGCACACAAAAAAGTGGCTGATACGGTACGCACATTTGTTGACTTGCTTTCGGGAATACCCTCTGTTGTTTATGGTCTTGTGGGCATGATAGTTATAGTGCCTCTTGTAAGAGAGATTTTTAACATCCCTGACGGTGCAAGTCTTTTTGCGGCAATAATTGTACTTAGTGTTATGATTTTACCGTCAGTTATAAGTGTTTCGGAAACTGCTATAGGTGCCGTTCCAAAAGAATATGAGGAAGCATCATTAGCACTGGGTGCCACAAAAACTGAAACAGTGTTTAAAGTGGTTGTTCCTGCGGCAAAAAGCGGAATACTTACTGCTATCGTACTTGGTATAGGCAGAGCCATAGGTGAGGCAATGGCAGTCATGATGGTTGCAGGAAACGTTGCCAATTTGCCAAAACTATTTAAGAGTGTAAGATTTTTAACAACAGCAGTTGCCAGTGAGATGTCATATTCGTCAGGCTTGCAAAGGGAGGCATTATTCTCCATTGCCCTTGTATTGTTTATATTTATTCTTATTATAAATATGATATTAAACTTGGTGGTAAAAAGAGGTGACAAAAATGAATAACAGGAGAAAAATAAAATCATTTTTGTTAAATCTTCTGATGTATTTTTCAGCAGGAATTATTGTGACGCTTCTTTTGGGTGTTATTGGCTACATACTCTATCGTGGTGTGCTCAACATTTCGTGGGAGTTTTTAAGTACAAAGCCCAGCCTTATCCGGGATTCTATCGGAATATTGCCCAACATTCTTAATACTGTATATATTATCCTCATGACCTTAACTATAGTATTACCCTTGGGTGTTGGTTCGGCAATATATCTTAATGAGTATGCCACAAATAAAAAGATTGTACGCATTATTGAGCTTGCAACGGAAACATTGTCAGGTATTCCATCTATTATTTACGGTCTTGTGGGTATGCTTGTATTTGTACAGTTCTTTTCTTTAGGGACAAGCCTCCTTGCAGGAGCCCTTACCCTTGTAATAATGACACTGCCTACAATTATCCGAACAACTCAGGAAAGCTTAAAGACCGTTCCAAATGGCTACCGTGAAGGTTCACTTGCATTGGGTGCAGGAAAGTGGTATATGATACGCACGGTTGTTCTTCCGTCAGCTGTTGATGGAGTTGTGACGGGATGTATTTTGGCAATAGGCAGAATTGTTGGTGAGAGTGCGGCGTTACTGTTTACTGCTGGTATGGCAAATGAGATTTTAGGCATTGGTGAGGCAATAAGCCCCGGCAATGCAGGCTCAACTCTTACGGTTGCATTATATATGTATGCAAAAGAGAGGGGCGAATTCGATGTTGCCTTTGCTATTGCAACAATACTTTTAATTCTTACATTTGCGATAAATATGCTGGCAAAGTTTACAGCGAAAAAGCTGAAACGGAAAAGAGGTTAAAATGAGTATTATTTCAGCAAAAAACTTAAATTTATGGTATGGCACAAATCAGGCATTGAAAAATATAAACCTGGAAATCCCAGAAAAGGAGATTACTGCCCTTATCGGTCCGTCAGGTTGTGGTAAGTCAACATTTTTAAAAACACTTAACCGTATGAATGATTTGGTTGAGGGATGTCGTATAGAGGGCGAAATAAAATTTCGGGGCACGGATATTTACAAGGATGTTGACGTAAATGATTTAAGAAAAAGAATAGGAATGGTTTTTCAGAAACCTAATCCGTTTCCTATGAGTATATATGATAATATTGCATATGGGCCGCGTATTCACGGAGTTAAGTCAAAGGTAAAGCTTGACGAAATAGTAGAAAAATCCCTGAAGCAGGCGGCTATATGGGATGAATGTAAGGATAGACTTAAAAAGAGTGCCCTGGGTATGTCGGGCGGTCAGCAACAGAGATTATGTATTGCCCGTGCATTGGCGGTAGAGCCTGAAATACTCCTTATGGATGAGCCTACATCTGCTCTTGACCCCATATCCACATCAAAGATTGAGGATTTGGCACTTGAGCTAAAAAAGAATTACACAATAGCTATTGTAACACACAATATGCAACAGGCGGTGAGAATTGCCGACAAGACAGCGTTTTTCCTGCTTGGTGAACTTATTGAGTTTTCCGATACAGAGAAAATGTTCTCGTCTCCTGAAAACAAAAAAACAGAGGATTATATAACAGGGAGGTTTGGTTAATGCGTAACAGGTTTGACAGACAATTAGCAGAGCTTAATACTGAAATTATAACCATGGGTGCACTTTGTGAAGAAGCAATATCCGCGGCGGTCAAGTATTTAACAGATAATGATAAGGATATGAGAGAGGCGTGCATTGAAACGGACAGACAGATTGACCACAAAGAACGCGAAATTGAAGCTTTGTGTATGAAGCTGTTGCTTCAGCAACAACCCGTCGCAACAGACCTTAGAGTCATATCGTCAGCCCTTAAAATGATTTCCGATATGGAGAGAATTGGTGATCAGGCATCGGATATTGTCGAGATTGCACCCTTCGTTGCGGGTAGTGACATTGAAAAAAAGACTCATATTGAGGAAATGGCAAGGGCTACATCAAAAATGGTAACAGATAGTGTAGAATCTTTTGTGAAAAAGGATGTAAATCTTGCAAAGGAAGCTATTCTTTGTGATGATACGGTAGACAGTTTGTTTGATAAAATCAAAAATGAGCTGATTTCGGCTATAAGCAATAAAACAAATGACGCGGAAGCACTTATAGACCTGCTTATGATAGCCAAGTATTTTGAACGAATTGGTGACCATGCCGAGAATGTTGCGGAGTGGGTTATATATTCAATTACAGGTGAACATGTTCATGAGGCTTAATTAAGAAGTTATTGAAATTGATTAAGAAAAGATGTATAATTGGAATATAAGGTGTCGTAAAAATGTTCTTGAAAACAAGCATTTTTACTTCTGGCAGAATTGAAAAAGGAGGTGCAGCAAATGATTTATCTTGTTGAAGATGATGACAGTATCCGTAAGCTCGTATGTTACGCACTCTCAAAAGAGGGATACGATGTAAAAGGATTTTCACATCCAAAAGATTTCTGGGATGAAATGAAGAAAAACCATCCCCAATTGGTTTTGCTTGATATTATGCTACCCGACGAGGATGGACTATCCATTTTAAATGAATTGCAGGCAAGAACTGAAACTCACGATATTCCCGTTATTATGTTGACTGCCAAGGGCAGTGAGTTTGACAAGGTAACAGGTCTTGATATGGGTGCGGATGACTACATAGCTAAGCCTTTTGGTATGACGGAGCTTGTATCCCGTATCAAGGCAGTGTTGCGCCGTTATGAGAAAACTGCTGATAATACATACACCGTAGGCGAGTTGTATGTGAACCCAAAGAAGCATATTATAAAGGTTTCGGGAATGCCTGTGGAGCTTTCCTTTAAAGAGTATTCTTTGCTTATGGTTTTACTTGAAGCAGAGGGAGCTGTTGTAGAACGTGATACTTTGCTCACAAAGGTATGGGGCGAGTTTTATGATGAATCAAGAACCCTTGATGTTCACATCCGCAAGTTAAGAGTAAAACTGGGTGTCGCAGGGGAACACATAAAAACCGTAAAGGGTATTGGCTACAAAATAGGAGGCGTGGACGGTGAATAAAAAAATATTTCGATCATCTTTCCTTGTGGCGGTTTTTGTGCTTGTTATTACAGTTGCACTCATTATGGGAATATTGTATAACTTTATTGAAAATCAAACGGAAAGTGAGCTTAAAAGTGACGCAACCTATATAACATACGCATTGAAGACTGAAGGGATAAACCAATTTGATGGGTATGAGAACACCGACAAACGCGTGACATTGATAGGCTTTGACGGTAATGTGCTTTATGATTCGGAAGCGGATAAAACGGAGTTTGATAACCACTCAGGCCGTGAGGAAATCAAAGAGGCGATGGAGACGGGAGAGGGCATCAGTAGTCGTAAATCAGAAACCTTTGCAGAAAAGACTGTCTACTATGCAGTAAAGCTTGATGATTGTATTTTAAGAGTTTCTACAAACCACTACACTATGGTTGAGGTTTTGTTAAGTCTTGCCCAGCCTATTATTGGAGTACTTTTATTAGTTGTCTTGTTGTGTTTTTTCTTATCATCAAGAGTTTCAAAATCGATAACAAAGCCCATAAATTCACTTGACCTGGACAACCCTCAAGACAATGTAATTTATGAGGAGTTAACTCCGCTGTTAAGAAAGATAGCAACGCAGAAAAATAAAATACAAATGCAATTGATTGAAGCAGACAAAAAGCGTAAAGAGTTTAATCTCATTACAGAAAACATGAGTGAGGGGTTTCTTGTAATAGATAAAAACACAAATCTTTTAACTCATAACTCATCGGCCTTACGTCTTCTGGGAATTGATAAGCCAGAGGGCGGAAGTGTTCTTGCCTTGTGCCGTGTGAAAGCATTCCGTGATGTGGTGGAAAAAGCACTGTTGGGCGAGAGAGCAGAAGAAACACTGGCGTATGAGAAAATGATATTTAACCTTATTGCCAATCCCGTGCTCGAAAACAAGTCAGTAATCGGTGCAGTTATTGTAATTATTGATGTAACGGAAAGCGAGAACAGGGAAAAACTTCGCCGTGAGTTTACGGCAAATGTATCCCATGAGTTAAAAACTCCCCTGACGTCGGTTTCAGGGTTTGCGGAGCTTATGATGAGTGGAGGAACGCCTGAAGAAACAGCGGTCGATTTCTCAAAGTCAATTTACAATGAAGCACAGAGGTTAATTTCGCTTGTAAATGATATTATAAAAATCTCGGAGCTTGACTCGCGGAATATAGCTGTAGAAAAGGAGCCCGTTAACTTGTACGTCTTGGCTGAAGAGATATTGCAAAGGCTCAAACCCGTGGCTGACAAAAAAGAGGTAGAACTTAATCTCTCTGGCGAGAATGCGGAAGTTATCGGTGCAAAAAAGATAATTAATGAAATGGTTTACAATCTTTGCGAAAATGCCATTAAATACAATAAAGATAGAGGGCGGGTTGATGTATCTATAACATCAACCAATACAAAGGTAAACGTTACTGTGACGGATACAGGTATTGGAATCCCCATATCTGAACAGTCAAGAGTTTTTGAACGGTTTTACCGAGTGGATAAGAGCCATTCTAAAAACATTGAAGGTACAGGCCTTGGGCTTGCAATTGTAAAGCACGGTGCAATGTACCACGATGCGGAAGTAAAGCTGGAAAGTGAAGAAGGCGTTGGAACCACAGTAACATTAATTTTTACAAAATAGCAAAAAGACTTGCAGTTTCCTGCAAGTCTTTTTAATTATTTCAAACACTCATATATAACGTTTCGCAACCGTGGGAAGTAATAGCTCTCCCGTGGATTCAAGGTGTGCTGTGCATAAAATACGCCAAGCCTTGCCTTGGGGTCTGCAATAAGGGTTGCACCTGCCGCACCGCACCAGCCAAATTCACCAAGGTTACTTAAGCTTCCTGATTTTTCCTTATCCATATGAATTCGCACGCCTAAACCATAGCCATAGCCACTAAGGTGCTCCCATGAGTTTTTGCTTAAGTCCCCGTAGGGGAAGTGATTTTCACACATCAGTTTTATGGTTTCGGGCATAATAATTCTTGCACCGTTGGGACCGACGCCATCGTTGGCAAGGGCAGATGCAAACTTTGCATAATCACCAACTGTGGTTATAACACCTGCACCGCCACTTTCATAACGGTCACCGTATGCAAGTCCGTTAATCTTGTGTTCGTTCCGAAAAGTACCTTTTTCTGCATCGCCTGACTGCTGGGCAGATACAATATCCTTTTCTGCACCCGTGTCAGGGATAAATCCATACAGCTCTGCCATTTTATCCTTCGCCTTGTTAAAATCATAGGTTGCATTGATTTCAAGGGGAGCAAAAATGTTTTCCTGCATATAGTCTGCAAACTTTTTGCCCGTTACCACCTCAATAACCGCGCCAAGGACATCATGTGCAAGACTGTACATCCAACCCTCCCCCGGATTATACCATAGAGGTGCTTCCGCAAGGCATTTAATGGTTGTTAATGTGTCGAAATGGCCGTCGGTAAGGTTGCGGGCTTTTTCAAAAGCTTTTTCCTCAAAGTTGTACGAAAGACCCGAGGTCATTGTAAAAAGATGCTTTATTGTTATGGTGTTTGTCGCTTTTTTTATTTCACCGTTATCGTCTTTTATATACATATCCTTAAACTCGGGAATATATTTATATAACGGGTCATCAAGACTTAATTTGCCCTGCTCCACAAGCTGAAGTGCACCAATGACCGTTGCAGGCTTCGAGCATGAGTAAATATAAAACATTTCATCTCCCGTAAGGGGAGTTTTGTTCTCTAAATCAGAATATCCTGAAGCATAGCTGTAAACAGGCTTATTATCAATATATATGGCAATGGCATTGGCGGGAGTTCTTTCTGCCGCCATAAAGTCCATAAATTCTTTAACCTTTGTAAAGTCCATATTATACCTCCTATAAGTTAAGCATAAATTTTCCTATTTTCTCTGCCAGTACCTTATGACCATCGTCATTGGGGTGAAGTCCGTCAGGGATATATTTTTCCTTTATAACGGGAATTGCAGGCTGTAATCCTGAATTTGCATATAAATCGCAAACAGGGAGTGAATAGTAACGAGCAACCTCTTTTATAACATCTACATAAGTTATAAGAGGGGCGTAATCCTTTGTTTTAATTCCACAACCGCGCAGACAATATTCATTTTCTCTGTGAAGGGGAGTTGCAACAACAATTGTCGCTTCGGGGTACTTTTCAACCATTTTTGTAAAAAGAACGTGCAAGGCACCGTAGAATGTATCAACCGTTCTGTCGCCAAATTTGCCTATGGGTGCATCCCCGTGACCAAAATCATTTGTTCCGCCGAAGATAAAGATTATATCAGCATCTGCGTCCATTTCGTCAATTCTTGAGGAGAAATATCTTTCAGCTCTTGTATCTTCAATATCAACGGGGACGGTTTGCTTAGCAATTCTCGAACCACTTATTCCATAGCAGTTAACGGCTTTTATTCCGTACATTCCTTTCATTATTTCAAAATAGCGTTTATCCTCGCCTGATGTGCCGTAACCTTCAGTTATGCTGTCACCAAGAAAGTGAATAGTTTTGCCTTTTAATTCCATGGTTCTGCTCCTTCACATATGGGATAAAATAAAATCAATTATAGGTGTGGGGTCATCGAGCCCATGGGGATGATGTCTGCAATCGGGTTTTCCTATAACTAATAATTCCCCATTGTGAGCTTTATAATATTTCTCAACCATTGCTCCGTTTTCGCAATAGGGGACAATGTCGTCTGCCTCGCCATATACCATTACAATGGGGATGTTATTCTCAATAAGTTTGGGAAGCATATCCATAGGATGTTGGCGGTAGCATATAAGTTCCGACATTGACATTCCAGTAGCCGTAACAAATTCCTCCCACATTCCGCCGTTGGCAAGCCCTAAATCACCTGGGCAGGATAGCAAGTTTATAACTGGAGCGTCTATGTAGAGGGTGCTTACCTTTTCGGGGTACTTTGCAGCAAACTTTACGCCAAACATACCGCCACAGCTCATACCGACAGGCACACACTTTGGCGCAAGGTCGTATTTCTGTGATAAATAATCGCAGAAACGTGCTTTTAAATTCAAGTCCTCGTCTAAACACCAGCGGTTTTTGTTTTCAACATATGCAAGGTGACATCCCCGTTTCACCATTTCAATTTCCATATTGGGAAAGGCGTCCCAATATTCCATCTTTAAACACCAGTTTCGGCATTTGTTAGCCTCGTCGGGAAAAACTATAATACAGTTTCTGCCCTCAAAGACAAATCGCTCCATTTTAAAACCTTTCCACATTTCCATGTTTAAGTCCTGCCTTTTAGCTTGTTTCACCTACAATAATAGCATATTTTATAGTAATTTGCAATAAAAAGTTATTTTTAGTAAAAATGTATAAAAAAAGAAAATATTTTTATTCAATTATGGTATTTACTCACAAATCGGATTGTGATATAATTTATGATAATGAATTATAATATAGAGTGGTAGATTGTAACTTTATATGGCAT
>JAZNVD010000126.1:0-2424 GCA_045592645.1 Candidatus Ornithomonoglobus sp.
ATCTGGTCTATGGTTAACATTATAAGCACCTCTTTTCTTACGTCTCTTTGGACGTGTTTTTCAATGGTGGAGCTGACGAGAATCGAACTCGTGTCCGAAAACAAATCCACCTGAATTTCTCCGAGCGCAGGTTATGTTTGACATTCCCTCGGTCAAAACTTCATAACCAAAGCTATGACCTTAGTAGTCTCTTATGCATGGTAAGAGCCGAGACTTCTCTTACTCACGTTCACCACTTAAATCATGCCTCAGCCTGTGCCGTGGTACTCACAGGGGAGACAACTGCCGCAATTAGGCAGCGTAAGCTAAATTCTTGTTAGCGTTTATATTTAAAAGTTTAAGTCTTTTTAACGGGGCTGACTCATCCCCGGCTCGCTTATCAAGCTTCCTCGTCCCCGTCGAAGCCATTGCAGCCCCGTATTGGAAACATCCTCATTCTATCATAATTTTAAGCCGATTTCAAGTGAAATATACACCCATTTTATCAAATTCACAAAAAATTTAATTTTTTTGCATTAAATTAGTAGGTTTTTTCTTTATTTTTCTTGCATTTTTTGTGACAATATGATAAAATAAATTAGATAAAATAGTTCTACTTGTATCATTTCATACAAGAGGAGAGGGGACAAACCAATTGAAGAGAAGAATATATCTTTCATCGCCCTGTATGTGCGGTGAGGAGCAAAAGTACATAAAAGAAGCATTTGATACCAACTGGATAGCACCCTTGGGCAAAAATGTAAACGAATTTGAAAAGGAGATTGCAAACTATGTGGGCGTAGACGGTGCCGTTGCAATGTATGCAGGCACAGGTGCTTTGCATATGGCGTTCCGTGCCCTTGGCATTGGCAAGGATGATATAGTATTCTGTCAGTCAATGACTTTCAGTGCAAGTGCAAACCCCATTGTATATCAGGGTGCAACCCCTGTATTCATTGACAGTGAGCCTGACACCTGGAATTTAAGCCCCGAGGCGTTAAGAAAAGCCTTTGAGAAGTATCCCAACCCCAAAGCTGTTGTTGTTGTTCACCTTTACGGTACACCTGCAAAGATGGACGAGATAATTGAGATTTGCCGTGAACATAATGTTCCCATTGTTGAGGATGCGGCAGAGGGTCTTGGCGGTGAATACAAGGGTAAGAAGCTTGGCTCATTCGGTGACTACGGTGTAGTATCATTTAACGGTAACAAGATAATCACCACATCAGGCGGCGGAATGTTATTGGGTAATGACACGGACAAGCTAAAGACCGTTCTTAAGTGGATAACACAGGCACGCGAGCCTGAACGCTGGTATGAGCACAAGGAGCTTGGCTATAACTATCGTATGAGTAACATTGTGGCAGGTATCGGACGTGGTCAGTTAACGGTTATTGATGACCATGTTGAGCAGAAAACAAAGATATATCGCAAGTACAAAGAGGCATTCAAAGATTTGCCGATTACAATGCAGCCCTATGAGGAAGGCACTAAACCTAACCATTGGTTGAGTGTTATGACCATTGATAAGGGATGTAATGTTACATTTATTGAGATAATGGACAGACTTTCGGAGGAAAACGTAGAAACACGTCCCGTATGGAAGCCTATGCATATGCAACCGTTTTATGCTGATTGCGACTTCTTCCCGCATAATGAAGACGGCACAGCGGTGAGTGAGGATATATTTAACCGAGGCATATGTTTGCCAAGTGATTTCTATCCCCAGATGACACCTGAGGAGCATGATGAGATTATAAAGATAATCAGGGAGATGTTCTGATGTACAGAAAATATTTCAAAAGACTTATTGACATATTATGTGCTTTAGCGGCAATAATTGTTTTTTCTTGGTTGTACATAATAGTTGCAATATTGGTAAGTGTTAAGCTTGGCAGTCCTGTTTTATTTAAACAGCCCCGTCCCGGTAAGGACGAAAAGATATTTAATCTTTACAAGTTCCGCACAATGACCGATGCAAGGGACGAGGACGGTAACCTATTGCCTGACGATGTTAGGTTAACAAAGTTTGGCAAGCTATTAAGAAAAACAAGCCTTGACGAATTACCTGAAGCCTTTAACATACTAAAAGGCGATATGAGTGTTGTAGGACCAAGACCGCTGCTTGTGAAGTATCTTGAGAGATATAATGACCATCAGCGCAGACGTCACGAGGTAAGACCTGGCCTTACAGGTCTTGCACAGATAAACGGCAGAAATGCAATCACATGGGAAGCCAAATTTGATTGGGATATTAAGTACATAGACAATATTACATTTATAGGCGACTGTAAAATAATCTTTATGACCGTGTGGAAAGCCTTTGTAAAAGAAGAGGGCATATCCGCCGAAGGTCATGTAACAATAGGAGAGTTTATGGGAACAGAGGAGCATACAAATGTCTAAAAAGATTATTATTGTTGGTGCCGGAGGAATAAGTCGGAT
>JAZNVD010000127.1:0-4906 GCA_045592645.1 Candidatus Ornithomonoglobus sp.
TTGTTATAAGAGTACCAACCTGGTATACAAGGTACCCTATGGTATATCCTGTACCTAACTGCAGGGCAATTCCTCCCCACAACCACTTTCTGTCTTTCATTTCTGCATTCATGGCACCGATTGCCGCAAAGCACGGAGGTGAGAACAGATTAAACATAAGACAAGCAAGCGCTGCCGCCTTTGTAAGAGCAAAGATACCCGCAACCTCACCTGCACCGCCCATAAGAGCCAGTTCCTCTGTGTCAATAAAGTTTGTTACACCGTAGCAAACCGCCAATGTGCCAACTACATTTTCCTTTGCTATAAAACCTGTTATAGCGGCTGCCGCCATCTGCCATACACCAAAACCAAGGGGTATTAACAAAACAGCAAAGGGTGATGCAATTGATGCAAGGATTGATGTATGCTCCATTCCCTCCTCAATAAGCGAGAAGCTCCAGTCAAAAGACTGCATAATCTGAACTACTGTGTTACAAACAAGAATGATTGTACCGGCTTTTACTATGTACGCCCAGCCGCGTGAAAGCATCGACATAAAGGCACGCTTAACGCTTGGTAATTTGTACTCGGGCAATTCCATAATGAAGAATGACTTTTTCTTTGAATTTCCTGTTATTCTGTTTACAAGTAACGCACCAAAGAATATAAGTGCAATACCGACAAAATACATAAGTGTTCCTACCCATGACGCCTCGTCAAAGAATACGCCTGCAAACAGCGCAATAACGGGAAGCTTTGCACCACAGGGCATAAAGGGTGTCAGCATTGCAGTTGCACGTCTTTCACGTTCGTTACGGATTGTACGGCACGCCATAATTCCCGGGATAGCACAACCTGTGCCGATAACAAAGGGAATTACTGACTTGCCCGAAAGACCGACTTTTTTGAATATGGGGTCAAGCACCACTGAAACTCTTGCCATATATCCGCAATCTTCAAGCAACGCAATAAGGAAATACATAACCATAACAAGAGGCAAAAAGCCTACAACGGCACCAACACCGCCGATTATACCGTCAACCAGTAACGCATACAAAAGTGGATGTGCATTTTCCATCAGTCCGCCAACCCACGCCTGGAAGGCTTCTATCCAGGCAACTAATGTATCTGCAAGCCACGGTCCGAATGTTGACTGGGAAATGTCAAACACCAGAAACATTACAACGGCAAATATAGGAATACCCAACCACTTGTTAGTAAGGAACGCATCAATTTTATCCTGCTTGTTTCTGTCCTTTGTAAATACCTCTCTTACCTCTGTTTCTTTAACAATGGCATTTACAAATTCATATCTCTTTTTATCTGCCTGTCTTGCAGATTTTTTATCTTCGGGATTTATACCGACCTCCTCATAAGGCGCTTTCTGTCCTTTGCCAATCTGACTAATGGCGGATTTCATTACTTCACCAAGTCCGTCGGCTGATGTTGAAACTGTTTCAATAACGGGGCAACCAAGCTTTTTTGAAAGTAAGTCCGTATCAATCTCTGTTTTCTTCTTTTCATTTATGTCTGCCTTATTTAAAGCCACCACCACGGGTATACCAAGCTCCATTAACTGCGTTGTAAAAAACAGGCTACGGCTTAAATTTGTTGCATCTACAATATTGATAATTACATCAGGGTTCTCATTTTTAACGTATGAGCTTGTTACACTCTCCTCCGATGTAAAAGGTGACATCGAATATGCACCGGGCAAATCAACCGCTACAATATCCTGACCGTTACAGTAAATCTTTTTCACGGGATGTTCCTTCTTTTCAACTGTAACACCCGCCCAGTTACCTACCTTTTCGCTACGACCTGTAAGCTCATTATACATAGTGGTCTTTCCGCTGTTAGGGTTTCCTGCTAAAGCAATTCGCATTGTATTTCCTCCTGTAATGTGTGCAGTTAGTTTTGCCTAACTACTATCGAAAATTTTAATCAGTGACATCAGGCATTGCTTTTAAATAATAATTGCCTCCGCCAGCTGATTATCAATATTATATCTTCCGTCTTTTATAGAAACCACGGAGCTTGACTTTAAATGTGATATAACCGTTATAGGTTCGCCCTCGTAGCAACCCAATGAAAACAGAAAATCATTAAGCTCCTCATCATCCGTTTCGATGCTTCTGATGATATACTCTTTACCTTCTATTGCCTCTTTTAAGCTCATTATTATCACCCGAAATTCTATCTTATGACATAGTTTATTTAAAAACCATTATAAAATATGCCTCATTTACCAAATAATAATTTTTTATCATAGTTAGTTTAGCATAACTAACTATTCTTGTCAACCCCTTTTTTAAAAATTTTGGTAATTTAATTGATTGACAATAATTTTTGTGGGATATATAATAATAGTATAAACTCTTAAAGGAGTGTTTTATATGAGAAAAGAACAATTTACTGTTACAGGTATGAGTTGTGCGGCGTGCAGTGCACGTGTTGAAAAAGCAGTATCACAAATAGATGGCGTTGATGTATGCCAGGTAAATCTGCTTACAAACTCAATGACAGTCGAGGGTACAGCCTCCACTGAAATTATTATAAATGCTGTGGAAAAGGCAGGCTATGGCGCAAGCATAAAAGGACAGACTTCCACAAAAACTCCTGATGAAGACAATGCTTTCAGGGCATTACGAAACAGGCTTATAAGCTCGCTTTTGTTCCTATTTATACTTATGTATATTTCTATGGGACATAATATGTGGGGCTGGCCGCTTCCCTCTTTTTTAGAAGGAAACCATATTGCCAACGGCTTAATTCAGCTTTTACTCACCATTATTGTGATGTTAATTAACAGACAATTCTTTATAAACGGCATAAAGGGCATTGTAAATAAATCACCCAATATGGACACCCTTGTTGCTTTAGGTTCAGGTGCAGGATTTGTTTACAGTCTTTATGTGCTTTTTGCAATGACTGCTACACATTCAGGCGGCACACACCTTTTACACGATTTATACTTTGAAGGCTCTGCTATGATTTTAGCATTAATCACCGTAGGAAAAATGCTTGAAGCACATTCAAAGGGCAGGACCACCAATGCCATTAAGGGTTTAATGGCACTATCCTCCCCTGCTGCAACAGTTATCCGAAATGGTGAAGAAATAATCATCCCACCGGAGGAAATCATCAAAGGTGATATATTTATAGTAAAAACAGGAGAGAGTATTCCTGCTGACGGGATAATAATTGAAGGTACATGCACCGTCAATGAATCGGCACTCACAGGCGAAAGTATCCCAAAGGATAAAGCGGTTGGCGATACGGTGTCAACGGCTACGGTGAACCAGTCAGGATATATTAAATGCGAAGCACAGAAGGTTGGTGAAGACACCCTTCTTTCGCAAATCATTAAAATGGTTAGTGACGCATCAGCTACCAAGGCCCCCGTTGCAAAGGCAGCAGACAAGGTATCAGGCGTGTTCGTTCCTATCGTTATCGGAATTGCAGTTATAACTCTTATTGTATGGCTCATTGCAGGTGAAACTATGGGATTTGCCTTATCACGTGCAATTTCTGTCCTTGTAATAAGTTGTCCTTGTGCATTGGGTCTTGCAACACCTGTTGCAATTATGGTTGGAAACGGTGTTGGAGCAAGAAACGGTATTCTTTTTAAAACCGCAATTGCCCTTGAAACAACGGGCAAGATTACAACAGTTGCCCTCGATAAAACGGGTACAATTACTGCAGGCACACCAAAGGTTACAGATGTTGTTCCTTATGAGAATGTTACTGAAAGTGAACTTGTAGCCCTTGCATATTCCCTTGAGAAAATGAGTTCACACCCACTGGCAACGGCAATCGTTGAATTTACAGCAAATACAGACGCCCTTGAAATTACCGACTTTAAAGAACATTCAGGTCACGGTCTCTCGGCCACACTCAATGGCACAGAAATCCGTGGCGGTAATGAGAAATTTGTAATGGAGATTTCTCCCCTGCCCGATACAGTAAAGGCAACCGCCTCTCAATTGGCACAAAAGGGCAAAACTCCCCTGTTTTTTGTGAAGCAAGGGCAGTTTATGGGTATTATTGCAGTCGCAGATACTGTTAAGCCCGACAGCCCAAAAGCAATTAAAGAACTGCAGAATATGGGTATTAATGTTGTTATGCTTACAGGCGATAATGAACGAACGGCAAAGGCAATTAAAGAAGAAACGGGCGTTGACCGTGTGTTTGCCGAAGTTCTGCCCGACGAAAAAGCAAACATAATAAAAGACCTTAAAGCTGATGGCGGAGTTGCAATGGTTGGTGACGGAATAAATGATGCGCCTGCCCTTACAGTGGCAGATATTGGTATTGCCGTAGGCCGCGGCACAGATATTGCCATAGATGCAGCAGATATTGTTCTAATGAAAGACACCCTTACGGATGTATGTGCGGCAATACGTTTAAGTCGTCAGACTCTCAAAAATATCTATGAAAATCTATTCTGGGCATTTATATATAACGTAATAGGCATTCCCATTGCAGCAGGTGTCTTGATTCCCTTCTTTGGAATTAAGCTTAACCCAATGTTTGCGGCGGCGGCAATGAGTTTATCAAGCTTTTTTGTGGTAACAAACGCATTACGACTGAATTTTGCAAAAATATATTCAAATAAAAAAGACAGAAAAAACAAAAGGGAGAATAAAACTATGGAGAAAACACTGAATGTTAACGGAATGATGTGTATGCACTGCGAGGCGCACGTAAAAAAGGCACTGGAGGAGCTTAACGGCGTTGTTGAAGCTACGGCATCACATGAGGCAGGTACAGTTACTGTAAAGCTATCAAAAGATATATCCACAGAAGTTCTTAAAAATGTAATTGAAGGTCAGGGCTATACCGTAACAGATTAAGCATTTGACAATACCTTTTTAATGTGATATACTGTAGCTATACGGGATATTATTTGTAGAAACAGAGGTAT
>JAZNVD010000128.1:0-5632 GCA_045592645.1 Candidatus Ornithomonoglobus sp.
ACCAGAAAAGCAGGGATAGAATGTTTACAATTATTCCCAATGCACTGATATTTCCGCCAACACCTAAAATTATATATACGCCAATAACAGAAGTCGGATCGTAGCCATGTCGTTCTGTGAGCCAAGGAGTTGTTACCAGCAGTTGTCTTCCTAAGACCGCTTGGCCTCCGACTTACCAGAAAAGCAGGGATAGAATGTTTACAATTATTCCCAATGCACTGATATTTCCGCCAACACCTAAAATTATATATACGCCAATAACAGATAGAATTATACTTATAATTATCTGCCGGTTAAGCTTTTCCTTAAGGAAGAATGTGGCAATAATGGGGATTACAACAGGGTTAAGGGAATTGATCAGGGATGAGAGTGACGCATCTAAAAGGTCATTTCCCATAAGCTGAAAAGCAATTCCTAAAAAGTACCCCGTAGCACCTATTGCAAAGAAAAACTTTTTGTCTTCTTTTTTAACTTTCTTAAAGCCACGCCGTTTCATAATAAAATACAAAACGATTGCGGAAATACCGTAGCGTGCGGCAAGCACCATAAGGGGCGGAATCTCTGCCATTACATATTTCGCAGCAACATAAAGGCTTCCCCACATAATAAATGTAGCAACGAGATAAATATATCCCATAGTTTTTTCAGATAGTAATTTCATAATGTCATATCCTTAATTTATTTACCAATATTTTACTATAGAAAATTTGAAAAGTCAACCAATCATAAGTTGCAAAAAGAAAAAGACGGATTTCTCCGTCTTTTAGCCTTCTTTAATGTCTGACATATCAAGCTGTTCATTGATTGCATCATTTATGCAGATAAGGTTTGAACAGGTGTAGCCAAGAGTTGAATATCTGCACTTCTCCTGTGGCTGTGTGCAACCGTCGCATAAAAACTTCTGCCCCTTTGTAACAGGCAGAACTATGTAATTGTTTTCATTTAAAAGCATAATTGCTTCTTTGACTTTGTTATCCATAACTGTAACTCCTTAGAATAAAAAAGCTCCGCATAAGCGGAGCCTTGGCGATCCGGATGAGGCTCGAACTCACGACCTCTAGCGTGACAGGCTAGCGTTCTAACCAACTGAACTACCGGACCATTTTTACAACAGTAATAGTATATCTTAAAAAAAGATATTTGTCAAGAGTTTTTTTGCAAAAGTGTGTCGTAAATTTTTTCCCGCTGGCTCTTTTCGTGAGAAATGTTGTGGAAATCAAAGATTTTTCGGATTTTACCTGCAATTATTAAGTCGTTTGTTTCATTTAGCAGAACATTGCGAATATCGTCAAGAACAGCAATAGCTTTTGAATTCACAATGCTGTTGAGGTCAAGGTCGATATGGTCAATTTTGTTTGCTACGTTCTCTGCAATAGCTTGTTTAAGAATTTGTCTTTGAATAGCACTGTAATCGTAATCCATATGTTTTTCCTCCCGTAAATTAAAAAATGCGTGACCTGCCGAAACAGTGTCACGCATAAAAAACGCAGGGACTCTGTTTCGTGAAAAGTTCTGCTACAAACATTTCTAACATAACGTAAAAGAATAACCTTAACGAGAGTATAATGAAACAAGAGTGTACGCTTTTTACAATAGCGTACCTCTCAGTTAAAGAGTTATTCAATTTTTGTTATGTCAGAATTTGACACAAAAATGTTTGTAGCACCTTTAGTATAACACAGTTTAATTGAATTTACAAGTGCAATTTTTTTCAAAGAATTTCCAAGAATATAAACCTCTCAATTGCACAAAATACTACCGTAGTCGATTTAATTCGACAACAAATTTAGATAGAGAACAGGACTTTGGCAAAAAAGGAGGGAAAAGAGATGAGAGTACCCAGTGCAAAGCAGGCAATGGAAAAGTTTAAGATGGAAACTGCATCAGAGATGGGTGTACCCCTAAAGCAGGGCTACAACGGTGATTTGACATCAAAGCAGGCAGGAACAATCGGCGGAAATATGGTGAGAAAGATGGTAGAAGCATACGAAAAAGGTTTAAACTAACCATCTTACAAAGATAAAAGCGGTATTCTGTAAAGAATACCGCTTTTGTTTGCAGAAAGTTTTAGAACATTCCCATATTCATATTGTTCATATCATTCATTTGCTGAGCTGCAGTATCAGATGGATTAAATCCTGCACCCTGAACGTACCCGCCGTGGTCAAATGGTGTTACTGATTTTCTGCCTTCTTCCATTGCCTGCTCCATCATCTGTCGATTCATTTCATCATTCATTTGCTGTTGCATTTGACGGTTGAATTCGCCATTATCGTTATAATGATTGTGATTGCGATTATTAGAATGTGAATGTGATCTGTTGGCTTTTGCACTATATTGAGCAATCAGGTCTTTTAAATTTGTTTTCCTATAAGCAATATAGTTTGCGATGCTGACTGCAACAACACCTATAAGAACGATTATAACTGATATTAAAAGTAGTCCCGGTTTAACCTCTATAATTTGAAGTTCGTTGGAGCCGACAGTATTTTCAGCAAGAACAGTAGTTGTTGACATTATGGATAAAAGCAATGTAACAATTGTTTTTTTCATTATTTCGATCTCCCTTCTTTAAAACACATTTTCTCAAGTGCCTCATTGTAGGGCATTTTCTTTGAGAAGTTGAGGATGATAATGTTTATGATTGTTTCTGCTAAACAGAAAAGTCCAAGAAGCCGCATAGACAACATTGTAGAATCCAACATTAAGCCATAAAACAGGCACATTGCAACTCTTCCGCCA
Organism: Candidatus Ornithomonoglobus sp.; assembly: GCA_045592645.1. Classification (GTDB taxonomy): domain Bacteria; phylum Bacillota; class Clostridia; order UBA1381; family UBA1381; genus Ornithomonoglobus. The sequence goes on from JAZNVD010000128.1 coordinate 2,743, forward strand.
ATGCTTCTGCCAAAGACGGGTTTTTGCCTGAATATGTACGCAATTTTAATAAGGGAAGGTTTAGCGACAACAAAAAGGAATCCCCATACTATTGCAACACCGGTTGCAACAAGAAGAATCTGCTTTGGATAGTTGCCCTCAATATCATCAAAAGCCACACCGAATACTATCTGATGTAGTATATTGTAAACCATAAGCAGCAAAAATGTTGACGGTAAAATGCGCATTATTGCTGCGTTTAACCACCGCAGAAAAAACAAAGGAGTTTTACCTAAATTCAATAGAAGATTTTTCATTTACACACATCCTTTTCTGAATTTCACAAGATTTTGTATATTTATTATATCATATTGCTTATTATATTTCAACATAAAATTGGTACTTGTAATGAATACCGCTTTTATGTATAAACTCTTGCAATTTTTATTCATTTAGTGTATAATTATTAGTAAAGTATGCAAAAAGGAATGTTTGGCTATGTTAAAGATTGCAATTATAACCAATACAAGTAAAGACACCGACGGCAAAATGGCAATGAGAGTTATAAACTACATCGGCAACCGTGGTGAAATTTATATGAAGGATGACTGCAGAATTCCTGATTGTGCAGATGTTATTTATGTGCCCGAAAATGAAATCTGGGGACTTGTTGACATTGCAATGGTAATCGGCGGTGACGGTACACTTTTAGGCGTTGCACCACAGTGTGCAAAACATTCTGTCCCCGTTGTGGGAATAAATTTAGGTAAGGTAGGCTTTCTTACCGAGGTTGAGGAAACAGAGCTTGAAAACGCCGTTTCCCGTGTCCTTTCAGGTGATTATGTAACGGAGAAGAGAATGTTACTTAAGGTTTGCATTAATGATGAGAGAAAAGGATTTCACGCCCTTAACGATACAGTTATTACAAAACCTGACGGGATAAAGCTTCTTGATGTTGATTTATACAGTGGTGATGAGCTTGTTTACCACTACCGTGCAGACGGACTTGTAATAGCAACCCCCACAGGCTCAACGGGATATTCAATTTCTGCAGGCGGTCCCGTGGTTGACCCTACAATGGACTTATACATAGCGACACCCATATGTGCTCATATGCTGTCAACCCGAAGTGCAGTGTTGCCTGCAACAAAAGAGGTTGTAGTGGGTATCAGTGCTGACAGTGCTATTGTAAGCACCGACGGGGAGAGAAAGGTAATAATTACACCCCGTGACCGTGTGAGAATTTCCAAATCAAAGTATACACTTGATTTAATAAAGCTTGGCAATGCCAATTTCTACGAAACACTGATTAAAAAGTTATCCTGACGGAGGGAAATATGAAATATAGAAGACAAAACAAGATAATGCAGATTGTACACGATATGGCGGTACATACACATGACGAACTGATTATGGCACTTGACCGTGAGGGCTTTAAGGTTACCCAGGCGACTGTATCACGTGATATAAAGGAGCTTGGACTTATTAAAATTCCCGCAAGTGACGGGACATCGGTTTATGCTATGCCCGAGCAGGCGACAAAGGGCGGTACTGCACGCATAAATGCAGTTTCGGACACTGTTAAGAATGTTGTATCAGCCTTGCACACAGTTGTAATTAATACTATTCCGGGAATGGCGTCCGCCGTTGCGGCAACAGTTGATATGTCACTTCACGGTGAGTTTTTAGGCTCTGTTGCAGGTGACGACGCAATTATAATTGTTGCAGAATCAGAGGCAAAGGCGAAGGTATTGGAGAATAAGATTAAAAATATTTTCAAATCGGAGTAATTTAGTATGTTAGAAGAACTAACCATAAAAAATATTGCCGTTATTGATAAATTATCTGTTGATATGAAAAAAGGTCTTACGGTCCTTACAGGTGAGACAGGTGCAGGTAAGTCTATTATAATCGACTCAATCAATATGATTTTAGGTGACCGTGCAAGCAAGGAGCTTATCCGTAACGGTTGCGACAAGGCAGAGGTTGAGGCGGTATTCACATTGAATGATACAGTCAAAGTTCGGCTTCTCGAAGATGACATTGATTTTGATGATGACAATCTTATTATAAGCCGAAAAATTACGGTAGACGGCAAAAGCACTGCGAGAATTAACGGTTGTGCCGTTACTCTTGCAAACCTGCGTGAGATTGCAGACCTTATGGTAAACATCCACGGTCAGCACGATAATCAGGCACTTTTAACACCTGCAAGGCATATCGGCTTTCTTGATAATTTTGCAAAGTGTGAAAATGAGCTTTCAGCGTACAGGGAATTATACGAGAAAAGGCTTGAGCTTAAAAAGACTCTCAACAACCTTAACACTGACGATACACGCCGTGAGGAGAGAATTGATTTATTAAGCTATCAGGTGAACGAAATTGAAACGGCAAAGCTTGAGGTCGGTGAGGAAGAGGAGCTTATAAAAGTCCGTGATATAATGTCACGTGCGGAGGAAATAAAACAGTCGGCACAGATGGCGTACGGGATGCTATATGAGAATGACGAAGGCTCGGCGTATGATATAATAAGCTCGGCTCTTAAAGCTATTGAGGGAATTACTGACGTTGATGAGAGTGTATCAAAAGCATATGACACAATTTCCGAGGCGATGTATTCCATTGAGGACTCGGCACGTGAGGTGCGTGATTTTGCAGACGGTGTTGAGTATGACCCTCAGGCACTTGATGAAGCAGAGGAAAGACTTGATTTAATAGGAAAGCTGAAGCGTAAGTATGGCGGTACGGTTGAGGCGGTAATTGAGTATGGAAAGCAGGCAAAGGCAGAGCTTGACACAATGGAGAACAGTGACCGTTACCGTATGGAAATAGAAAAGGCTTTGCATGAAAATGATAAGGAAATAGCCAAAGCCTCGGAGGTGTTGACACGTGTGAGAAAAGTGTCGGCAGA
>JAZNVD010000129.1:0-2902 GCA_045592645.1 Candidatus Ornithomonoglobus sp.
ATCCTCTACATTTGCCATATGGTAATCTGCGGCAAATCTCTCAAGTCTGCCGATACCAACGGGCTCACCCTTGATACCTCTTACACACTTTGCCTCACACTGCTTCTCCTGGGGACAAACACGACCACAAACTGCAGGAAGGGCGTTGGTTTCCTTAATCTTCTGGTATGCACCCTCAAAATCTCCGTCTTTCATATATGTAAGGAACTCAGGTATTTTAACTGATACGGGACAACCCTCCATACAGGGTTTATGCTTACAGTTAAGACATCTCTGTGCTTCGTCTATTGCCATCTCGGCAGTATAGCCCGTTGTAACCTCAAGGAAGTTCTTGTTTCTTACATTGGGCTCCTGCTCGGGCATAGGATTTTTGTCTAATCTCATATTTGGCATAGTCTGTCCCTCCTTAATCATTAAACTTATGGGTTCTGCCGATACGACAATGACCTTCTTCGCATGAACGTGCCTCGTAGTCCTTAAACATTCTGCCTCGTTTCATTGCACTGTCCCAGTCAACCTTATGGCCGTCAAAGTCAGGTCCGTCAACGCAGGCAAACTTTGTTTCGCCACCAACAATTATACGGCAACCGCCACACATACCTGTTCCGTCAATCATAACGGGGTTCATACTAACCATTGTGGGAATATCATATTTCTTTGTAAGTTCACAAACAAATTTCATCATTACAAGAGGTCCGATTGCGATTACCTCGTCAAACTTCTCCCCTGCCTCAATTTCTGCCTTAAGCATATCTGTAACAAAACCCTGTGTGCCGTTTGAACCGTCATCAGTTGCAACAATAAGCTTGTTTGCGATAGCCTTAAGCTCATCCTCCAAAATTACAAGGTCCTTGTTTCTGAAGCCCGTAATTACGGTTACATCCGCACCCAACTCGTGAAGCTTCTTTGCCTGAGGGTATGCAATGGCAGTACCTAGACCGCCACCAATTACGGCAACCTTTTTCTTGCCGTCAAGGGGAGTGGGCATTCCCAGGGGACCTGCAAAGTCAAGAAGCTCATCGCCTGCATTAAGCTCTGCCAAATCACGGGTTGTCTTACCTACAATCTGTACAATAATTGTAATTGTGCCCTTCTCTCTGTCAAAGTCTGCAACAGTAAAAGGTACTCTCTCGCCAAACTCGTCAATTCTTAAAATAATGAACTGACCCGGCTCCGCCTTTTTTGCTACTAAAGGTGCTTCAACCTCCATTAAAAATACGGTGGGATTAAGCATTTTCTTTTCAACTATTTTGTAAGCCATAATTTCACCTCATACTCATTTATTATATATAAGTATATATTATCACATTTACATACATTTTTCAATATGAATTTTATTATACTTGTGGAAAAGATATAAAAAACCCGCCTTTTTTATAAAAGACGGGTTTCTTTACATTAAATATCAAGGTTTGAAACATATTTCGCGTTAGCTTCGATGAAATCTCTACGGGGCTCAACCTTCTCACCCATAAGAATAGTGAAAATTCTGTCTGCCTCAATGGCATCCTCCATATCAACACGAAGAAGTGTTCTCTTTTCGGGGTCCATTGTGGTTTCCTTAAGCTCGGCAGGGTCCATCTCACCAAGACCCTTGTATCTCTGGACCTTGGCACCTTTTCCAAGCTCCTCAATCGCCGCATCCCTTGCTGCTTCGTCAAATACAAATCTCTCAACTACATCCTTGTTCTTACCCTTGTACACCTTAAATAGCGGCGGCTGGGCAATATAGATATGTCCACCTTCAATAAGGGGTCGCATATATCTGAAGAAGAATGTCAGAAGTAGTGTACGGATATGCGCACCGTCGACGTCGGCATCGGCCATAATAATAATCTTGCCGTACTTTAAGTTCTCAATGTTAAAGTCCTCACCGATACCTGCACCCAATGCCTGAATGACGGGAAGAAGCTTCTCGTTTGAATAAACCTTGTCAATTCGTGATTTTTCAACGTTAAGCATCTTACCCCAAAGAGGCAGCACGGCCTGATAACGTCTATGTCTGCCCTGTTTAGCAGAACCTCCCGCAGAGTCTCCCTCGACGATAAACAGCTCTGCATAGTCTTCACCCTCGTCAGTACAACGTGCAAGCTTACCTAAAAGTGACGCACTGGATACGCCTGACTTGTTTCTTGACATTTCACGGGCTTTTCTTGCCGCTTCACGGGCACGTGATGCACTTATGGTTTTCTCAATAATTGTTCTTGCAATCTTGGGGTTCTCCTCAAGAAAAGCACTGAACTTGTCATTTAAAGCATTCTCAACAAGTGTTCTTGCGGCAGAGTTACCAAGCTTGGTCTTTGTCTGACCCTCAAACTGTGCCTCTGAAACCTTTACACTGATTACGGCAGTAAGACCCTCACGGGTGTCCTCACCTGAAAGGTTTTCGTCCTTTTCCTTTAAAAGCTTGTACTTTCTCGCATAATCGTTAAGCACACGTGTAAGACCTGACTTAAAGCCCGTCTCGTGCATACCGCCGTCAACTGTGTGGATGTTATTGGCAAAGCTGTAAATTACCTCTGAATATGAGGTGGTATACTGCAGGGCAACCTCAACCTCCATATCATCTGCCTTCTTCGCCTCGAAGTAAACAATCTCGTCATGGATGGGGTCCTTGCTGTCATTAAGGTATGTGATAAACTCCTTGATACCGCCCTCGGCGTACAAGTCCTCAACCCTCGGCTCTTCACCACGGTTATCTGTAAAGATAATGCGTACACCCTTATTTAAGAAAGCCTGCTCACGAAGTCTCTTTAACAGTACCTCATAGTCATAATCAAGTGTTTCAAAAATCTCGTCATCCGCAAGGAAGGTTATCTTTGTGCCAGTCTTTTCAGTGTCACCGATAATCTTAAGCTCGCAGGTCGGCTTACCTCTTTCATAGCTCTGGTAATACACGTGT
>JAZNVD010000130.1:0-2689 GCA_045592645.1 Candidatus Ornithomonoglobus sp.
CACCGATAACAGCACCGATTTCCATTCTCTTTGCAACGTAGCCCTCATCGTAGATTTCCTGAACCTGACCTGTGGCAAGACCAATCTGGTTACCGTATGAGCTATAACCTGAAGCTGCCTGCTTTGAAATCTTTCTCTGCATAAGCTTACCCGGGATAGTTTCCTTAAGGGACTTTCTCGGGTCGCCTGAACCTGTTACACGCATAGCCTGATAAACGTATGAACGGCCTGATAACGGGTCACGGATAGCACCGCCAAGGCAAGTAGCAGCACCGCCGAAGGGCTCAATCTCTGTGGGGTGGTTATGTGTTTCGTTCTTGAACATTATAAGCCAGTCTTCAACCTCACCGTTGATTTCAACGGGCATAACGATTGAGCAGGCATTGATTTCCTCTGACTCGTCAATTTCCTTTAAGTAGCCTTTTTTCTTTAACTGCTTAACAATAATTGTTGCCATATTCATCAGGCACATATTTCTGTCAGGAGCATAAAGCTCTGCCTTTGCCTTCTTGTACTCCTCAAAAGCTTCAGCAATAACATCTGCGTACTTACCCTCGGGGATAGTAACATTGTTAATCTTTGTTGAGAAAGTAGTATGACGGCAGTGGTCTGACCAATATGTGTCAATCATACGAAGCTCTGTAACGGTGGGGTTACGGTGCTCGTCATTTTTAAAGTAGTTCTGACAGAACTTCAAATCGTCAATATCCATAGCAAAGCCCATATCATTTAAGAAGCTCTGCATTTCACCCTCTGTCATATCAATAAAGCCGTCAATAGTCTTAACATCCTCGGGATAGTCAACAACCATATCAAGAGACTCGGGTTTTTCAAGAGATGCCTCGCGTGCCTCTACGGGGTTAATAACGTACTTTTTAACCTCATTAACTTCAGCCTCTGTAATATCGCCAACAAGGACATAAACCTTGGCATATCGTACACGGGGACGGTCCTTTGCAGTAAGGATAGAGATACACTCCTCTGCACTTGCCGCACGCTGGTCAAACTGACCGGGTAAAAATTCAACGGCAAACACCTTTCCCTCGGGAATTTCAATTTCTTCGTCATAAACATTATCAACAGGGGGTTCCGAGAAAATAAGACAACGTGCCTTGTCATACTCCTCATCAGTGATACCCTCCACATCATAACGGTTGATAATTCTTACGTCTGATAAAGACTTAAGGGCAAGATTTTCACGAAGGTCAGCAAGGATATCCTTTGCTTCAACCTGAAAACCTGCTTTCTTTTCAACGTAAATTCTTCTTACATCAGCCATGGTTTATGTAACTCCTTTCAGTTTTGCATTTTTGTCATTAGATGTTTAAATATTTCAATACACCGTAGCCGGCGTTAATGTCGTAATCAATAACGGCATAAGATGCGTTTTTCATAGTAAAGCACCTGCTTTTTTCTTTGTCAAGCCCTAACAGAGTAGATATTAAATGCCGTGAGACGCATAAATGTGTAGTTATAAATACTGTCTGGTTGTCATGAAGAGGAATAATTCTTTCAAGAAATTTCTCTACACGTACCTGAACTTCTGCAAGGCTCTCACCTTGTGGAATAACATAGTCAATGTAGTTATCCATCCATATTTTGTATTGTTTGGGGTCAAGCTCCTCAATTTGCCCGAAATTAAGGTCCTCCCACACACCGAAATCCCGTTCAATTATCTCATCTGCAACTTCGGGTTTTATGTGTGGATTAAGCTTGAGATATGGCTTAATAGTTTCCATCGCACGGGAAAGGGGGGACACATAAATAGCATCAGCACCGGTTACAAGCTTTTGTGATAGTTCTTTTGCCTGAGAGACACCCTTTTCATTAAGGGGGACATCACGTCTTCCAACACAGGCAAACCTTGTATTTGGCTCTGTTTCGCCGTGGCGTATAACATAAAACCGTATCATTTTAAAGCTCCCTTAAAATAATTTTACACATATAGATATATTATACCATATTTATGTGTGTTTTTCAATAGCAGAAAGTGACATTTTTTGAAATTAACTAAAAAAATATTCTTGAAAACAATTTGCTTGTATGGTATAATTTTTATGTTAAAACTAAAAAAAATGAGGTATAAAAATGGAAAAGACCTTTTTTGATAAATACTATAAGTGGTTGATGTTAGCCGTTTGTACAATAGGTACGGCATTGTATTTTTTACTGTGTCAGGGCGATTTGGTATGGATGGATGAAGCATATACACTTGGAATGGTACGCAGGAGTTTTACTGATATATGGCAGATAACTGCCCTTGATGTACATCCACCGTTGTATTACTTTTTACTGAAAATCTTTTCATATCCGTTCACCAATGAAATATTGGCAGGAAAGCTCTTTTCTGCTTTGTTTACAGTGGTAACAATGTTGTTTGGCGGAGTGCAGTTAAAGAAGCTTTTTAACACAAAGACGGGCGTGATTTTTGCTTTTTTGTTTATGCTTTTCCCGTTTCTTGTAACTTATGGCGTTGAAATAAGAATGTATGCCGTTGGCGGATTTTTTGTCTTTGCCAACGCAGTATACGGTTATAAAGCATTTCTTACAAACAGTAAGAAGGATTGGATGTTGTTCACAGTTTTTGGATTGTGTGCGGCATATACACATTATTTTGCCCTTGTATCTGCGGGTGTTGTTTACGGTCTGCTGTTTCTTATAGCGATAATCAAAAAACGTGAACTTATAA
>JAZNVD010000131.1:0-2899 GCA_045592645.1 Candidatus Ornithomonoglobus sp.
AGGATGGATATTTTTCTGCCCAGGACAGAGGTGCATATAATGCCTCCTTGGTACTTAGCCCTGAAGAGGGAGAAACAGTAATTGATATGTGTGCCGCACCCGGTGGTAAAACAACTCATATTGCTGAACTTATGGGAGATACAGGAAATATAATTTCGTGGGATATTTACGACCATAAAATTAAGCTTATTAACAATGCGTGTAAGCGTTTAGGCATAAAGTCTGTAAAGACAGAAATTAATGATGCAACAGTTCTTAATAATGCTTATGTTAAAAAAGCAGATAAAGTACTGTGTGATGTACCTTGTTCAGGCTGGGGAATTATCCGCAGAAAGCCTGATATCAAGCTGTCACACACAGAGCTTGACGAATTGTATGAAATCCAGTTTAAGATACTTAGAAATGCGTCTATGTATGTAAAAGAAGATGGTGTACTTGTATATTCAACCTGTACACTGAACAAACGTGAAAACGGGGAAATGATTGACCTGTTTTTAAAAGATAACAATGAATTTAAAAAGGTGTATGAGAAAACCTATTATCCTCACAAGGATAACTCAGATGGTTTTTACATATGCAAACTGATTAGAAAATGATTGATTTAAAAGATTTTAGTTTTATTGAGCTTCAGGAATATCTTGTATCTGTCGGTGAAAAGAAATTCCGTGGAGGACAAATATTTAAGTGGTTACATCAGGGTGTAACAAGTTATGATGAAATGACAGACATTTCAAAAGGTTTAAGGGAAAAGCTTTCGGAGGAGAGCTATGTTTCCACCCTTGAAATTGAGAGAAAGCTTGTTTCAAAGGTTGACGGCACAGTTAAATACCTTTTCAGACTTCCTGACGGAAACTGTATTGAAAGCGTTGTTATGCGTTACCATCATGGGCTTACAATCTGCATTTCGTCGCAGGTTGGTTGCAGAATGGGATGCAGGTTTTGTGCATCAACCATTGGCGGTCTTTACCGTTCCCTCACTGCGGGAGAGATACTCAATCAGGTTATTTTTGCCCAGAAGGATTTAGGTGAGAGAATATCCAACATTGTAATTATGGGTATCGGTGAGCCTCTTGATAACTACGACAACATTGTAAAGTTTTTGCGTAATGTAAATGACGCACATGGGCTTAATATCGGTTTAAGACATATTACTCTTTCAACCTGTGGAATTGTTCCCAATATAAGAAAACTTGCGGACGAGGATATGCCCATAACTTTGACAATTTCGCTTCACGGGCCTAATGATGAAATACGTGAGAGTATTATGCCCGTAAATAAAAAATACAAGATAGCGGAGCTAATGGATGCCTGCAAGTATTATTTTGATAAGACGGGCAGACGAATCAGCTTTGAGTATTCGCTTATAAAGGGTGTCAATGACAGCATTAAAAATGCAGAAGAGCTTGCGGGACTTGTAAAGCCATTGCATGCTCATGTAAATTTGATACCCGTAAACAATGTAGAGGAAAGAGATTACAAGCAGGGCACAAGGGATGAAATCAACGGCTTCTTGAAACGTCTTACAGACCTTGGTATAAATGCTACAATAAGGCGTGAGCTTGGCTCGGATATATCCGCATCCTGCGGACAACTTAGAAAGAAAACTGCAAACATTACCGAATGAAAGGAGTGTCTGTATTGAATATAGAAGCATTAAGCCATATCGGAAAAGTGCGAAAGCTAAATGAAGATAGCTGCGGTTTTTATAACTGTGACGACTATTCTTTTGCTATTGTTGCTGACGGTATGGGCGGTCATCGTGCAGGTGAGGTTGCAAGCAAGATGGCCATTGATATTATTGGGGAATATGTTGTACTTAATATGCGTAATGACCTGGATAAGTTTCAGGCAAAGGAAGTAGTTATAAATGCGTACAAAAAGGCAAATGAAGAAATATACAATTATTCCTGTGAGAATGAAAGCGTAATGGGTATGGGTACTACCACAACCTTTTGCATGTTGCGTGACGGATACATAATTTATGCTCATGTAGGGGATTCAAGAGCATACATGATTGACAAAAAAATCACACAGATTACGCGCGACCATTCTTACGTACAGGAGCTTGTTAAGCTTGGACAAATCACCCCTGAAGAGGCTAAACACCATCCCAGAAGAAATTACATAACCCGTGCAATGGGTGTCGAGGAGAGTGTTAAGGTTGACGCAGGTATAAAAACATACCATGGTGAGAAAATATTTATTTGCTCTGACGGCTTACACGGTGAGGTTGAAGACAGTGATATTTATAATATCATTCGTAATAATTCAGCTAAAGACAGTGTAAAAAAGCTTATTGATATGGCAAATGAAAATGGTGGAGCAGATAATATCACCGCAGTAATTATGGAGGGGGAAAATGACAATGTATAATACAGAAGAGCTTATTGGAATGACATTGAATGACCGATACAGCGTACTCGAAAAAATTGGTACAGGCGGTATGGCAATAGTATATAAGGCACACGACAATGTTCTTGACCGTGATGTTGCAATTAAGGTACTTCGTGAAAACTATGAGATTGAGAGTGCGGTTGTTTCCAACTTTATTAAGGAAGCACGTTCATCTGCAAGTCTTGTACATCCTAACGTTGTTTCGGTTTACGACGTATGTGAATGTGACGGACTGAACTATATGGTAATGGAGCTTGTAGACGGTATCACACTCAAAGAGTACATAAAGAAGAACCCAAGATTGCCATGGCAGGAAGCGTGTGATTATGCAATACAGATAGGACAGGGTATTCAGGCGGCACACGAGAGGAATATCATTCACCGTGATATTAAACCGCAGAATATTATTGTTGATTCTACCGGCACACTGAAGGTAACAGACTTTGGTATTGCAAAGGCGGTAGAAGGTGACAAAGCAATTGCCGGCGGAACTGCAATGGGTAGT
>JAZNVD010000132.1:0-9459 GCA_045592645.1 Candidatus Ornithomonoglobus sp.
TTCTGTTACGTTCTTTCCGTATACGTTGAATTTTCTTGTTCCTACAATCGTTATGGTAAGCAGTTTTTCCCAATCCATACGTTCACCATACATATAAAGAACATACGGTGGTTCATCAATATGCCTGAGCAGTGGCGGATATTCATCATCCTCAATTGTAACAACTCTTGAATCAAGCTCTTCTGTTCTTTTGTAAACACTTACCGCCCTGTCAAGGGACTTATCCATAATTTGTTCCTTAATTTTATTTGAAAACTCCTTTAATTCCTTTACATCCTCTATATCGTAGACATTTAGAGGATTGCCGGATTTATCAATAAGTTTCTCAATATCATTATAAGAAAGTTTATCCTTAAGAGTAAGCCACAACCAATATAACTTATTATCACTCATTTTCTCTGCTCCTCTGCCGTACAGCCTCATACATCAGTATTGCTGCCGCAATACTTACATTAAGTGATTCTGCATTGCCCGATATTGGTATTATTATATGCTTTGATATATCAAGAAGCTCCTGACTTACACCGTTTGCCTCATTTCCAACTATAATTATACAAGGCTCTCTGAAATCAACATCTGTATAATTAATACTGTCACTTAAAAGCGCACCACACAAAAGCGATGTTTCATTCTTTAAAGAAATGAGTTCTTTATGAGAAAAATCAACTATGACATCCACATTAAAAAATGAACCCATACTTGCACGCACACACTTTGGACTGTAGGGGTCTGTACAGTCGTTTGAAAGCAATACCCCTTTAAACCCAGCTGCATCTGCAGTTCTTATAATTGTTCCAAGGTTCCCCGGGTCTGATACATTATCACAATATACATATAGCTGTGTTTTATCATATAAAAAATCACTGTTTCTCATTTTCAGGACTGCAATAACGCCTTGAGGCGTGTTTGTATCACACAGACCGTCAAAAATCATATCATTGATAACAATTATTTCAGCGTCAGTCTTGAACAAATCTGCATTTTCATTGAAAAAGCTTTCACTCATTGCAATAGTTTTAACAGTATAAAGAGAGTCTATTGCATCTATAACAGATTTTTTTCCTTCAACCACAAAGAGACCCTCACTTATGCGGGTCTTCTTTTGTTGTAGTGACTTAATAAACTTATATTTCTTGTTTTTAGTTGTGTTTATTACGTCTGCCATATCATCAATCCTCTTACTGAAACTAACACCATCTTTTACATATTACTATATACTATCTCTGTTTGTTTTGCAATAGAAAATTTTATTTGTCGGCAGATTTAACCTTGTTATAGTTAAGCAAAATTATACCTGTTGACACAAGAATAATAGTAATTACAAGGTTTAAAGGCGAAACATTACTTGCTTCGCTAAGCATAAGGTTTGACAATATAACGCCGAAAACAGGCGTCATAAATGTAAATACCGTAACTCTTGACACAGGGTTGTACTTAAGAAGTATACCCCACAATGAATATGCAATTGCGGACAGGAATGCAAGGTATGTAAGTACTACCACTGCCTTTGCACTTGTTATTGTTACAACACCGCCAAAAATTAATCCGACTGCTATCATAAACAGTCCGCCCATTATAAACTGATAACCGCTTATAACAACAGGATCCTCATCCTTTGAAAATCTCTTTATCAATGCAGATGAGAAAGCATATGAAATTGAAGAAAAAATAACAAAGCAGTCACCAGTAAAATTCATAGTAAAATCAAGTCCGTTTAAGTTTACAAGAACAATTCCGGCAAATCCTATAATACAAGCTGCAATTTTTCTGAAGGTCAGCTTTTCCTGTTTAAAAATAAGACTTGCAATAAGAATTGAAAAGAAAGCATTTGAGCCACTTGCAATTGTGCCTTTGACACCCGATGTATTTGCAAGTCCTATGTAAAAGAATATGTACTGAATTACTGTCTGAAATGCACTGACAACAGAAATCTTTCCCCAGCTTTCTTTCTTCGGGAAAAGAAATTCACGTCTTGCAACACTGTATATTAAAACTGTTAATGCTCCGGCAAATGCAAAACGTATTCCTGCAAAAAGAATAGTTGACGGAACATCCTTATCAGGAAGCATCAGCTCATAGCCCGTCTTAATAAATGGCGTAGCACTTCCCCACAAGGCACAGCATAACAGTGCAACAAGGGTAACAAATATCATATTGGTATAAATTCTATTCTTCATCACATTTTCTCCATTGTAAATTTTCTCAACAAGCTATATGATAACATATAAAATTTATAAATTCAAGAGTTTTTTAGTAACACATCCCGTAACAGTTAAGTATTATACATATACCAAATAAATTCGGGATGTGAAAAAAATGAACGAAAATATCTTTATGGCATTTTTATTAACACTTATCGCAGGGCTTGCAACAGGTATCGGAGGTTTAATTGCTCTTTTTACAAAAACAACAAACAAACGCTTCCTTTCTACTGCATTAGGTTTCTCTGCAGGTGTTATGTTATACATATCATTTGTAGAAATGTTTCCAAATGCACAGGACTATCTCAATAACAGCTTTGGTGAAGCGTTGGGAATATGGATAAGTTGTCTTTCCTTCTTTATGGGAATGGTATTAATAATGGCTATTGACAATTTCATACCGTCACCCGAAAGTGACCTGACTGCATCAAAAACAGGTCAACATGATGCAGTATTGCAAAGAATGGGAATACTTATGGCACTGGCAATCGCTATACATAATTTCCCAGAAGGTCTTGCAACCTTTACATCTACTCTTGACGATGTTTCATTGGGGCTGGCAATCGCTGTAGCAATCTCAATACATAATATCCCCGAGGGAATTGTTACTTCTGTCCCGATATATTATGCCACTGGCAATAAAAAGAAAGCACTGATTATTTCCATTTTATCAGGGCTTACAGAACCCTTGGGTGCTATTGTCGGTTACCTTATTCTCCGCCCATTTTTATCAGATAGCGTTTATGGAATAATATTTGGAATTATATCAGGAATAATGGTGTATATCTCAATAGAAGAGCTGATTCCAATGGCACGCGAATATGACAAGGGCAATTCAATGATATCTGGTGCTATAGCAGGAATGATGATTATGGCTTTAAGCTTAATATTATTTATGTAAGTTTTTAAAATTGACTGCAAAAATACCTTGAAATAATACAATATCTATGATATAATATTATGAGATTTTTATATACACAGGAAGGACTTTACAATGTTTGATTTACAATTACACGAAATTGAGGCTGCTGCCAAAAGGCTGGCAACTACCATACATAAAACATCACTTGACAAATCTACCACCTTTTCAGAAATGACGGGCGGAGAGATTTATCTTAAATATGAGAATCAGCAGAAAACAGGTTCATTTAAAATAAGAGGTGCATCAAACAAGATTGCATCACTTGCTGAAAAGGGCGAAATTAAATGTGCCGTTGCATCATCTGCCGGTAACCACGCACAGGGCACTGCTTACGCATCAAAGGTACACGGTATTCCCGCTATTATTTGTATGCCGAAATCAACCCCTATTGCAAAGGTTGAAGCAACAAAAGGCTACGGTGCAGAAGTTGTCCTAAGCGGTGACTGTTATGACGACGCATATAAAAAAGGATTGGAAATAGCAAAGGAGCAAGGTGCAACATTTATTCACCCCTTTGATGACCTTGAAGTAATGGCAGGTCAGGGTACAATCGGCATTGAAATTCTGGAAGCATTACCCACCGTTGATGTTGTACTTGTACCTGCGGGTGGCGGCGGACTTCTTGCAGGTGTTGCCGCTTGTATCAAGCAGATTAACCCAAGAGTTAAGGTTATAGGTGTTCAGGCAGAAGGTGCTCCTGCAATTGCAAAATCATTTGCAGAAAAGAAGCATGTTTCAACAGACACAATCAGAACGGTTGCCGACGGTATTGCCGTTAAAAACCCAGGCGAGAAAACAATTGAACTTATTAATAAATATGCTGACGATGTAGTTACGGTTTCAGATTCTGAAATATCATCAGCAATACTTATGCTTATGGAAAGAACAAAGCAGGTTGTTGAACCCGCAGGAGCAACAACTCTTGCAGCAGTTTTATCCGGTAAAGTTGATATTATGGGTAAAAAAGCCGTGTGCGTTCTTTCAGGCGGTAATATTGATGTTTCATTTATTACTAAAATAATTGAAATTGGTCTTTCAACGAGAGGAAGAAAAATCAAGTTCTACACTAAACTACTTGATATTCCCGGCAGTCTTGGTCATCTTTCAAAAGTATTAAGCGACTCTAACGCAAACATTATTATGGTACAGTACGACCGAATGGGTAAAGACCTTGACCCTGATGAGGTTATTATCCATATTGCATGTGAGGTCGGCGGTACAGAACACGGCAAAAAGGTAGTCGAAAACCTTGAGAAAAACGGCTATGATGTAAATCTGGAGTAAAGTCCTAAGAAAGGATTGTTATATTATGATAAATCGTTCACTGATTTCAACAATGTATGAAACTGCTTCAATTCAAAGATGGAACGACCACATCCGTCCTGCTACCGGTTTTTCGGAGCTGGACAAGCAGGCACATAAAATGTTTTATGCTTACGTCCTTACAAAGTGTGAGGGTGAAGAAAAAGTAGATATGCAAAAGCTTATTGAAGGCGGAATTGCAGAATTTTTCCAGAGAACAATTCTGACAGATATTAAGCCCCCTATATATCATAAGCTTATGAAAGAAAAAGGAATACAGATAAATGACTGGGTAATTGAACAGCTTCGTCCCTGTATGGAGGGTATCGGAGGCGGTTTCTTTGAAAGACTTGAAAAGTATCTGCGTGACGATAATTATGCAGTTCTTGAAAAGAAAATTCTCAAGGCTGCACATTACCTTGCAAGTAACTGGGAATTTGATATTATCTATCCTATGAACAAGTCAACATACGATATTGAAAAGGTAAAATCAGAAATTTACGACAACCTGAAATCCTGCAACACCTTTGAAGGCTTTACAAAATTCAAAAGAGATGCTTTTTTACAGGATTTTATGTCCCTTATTGGCAAGTTGCGTTATCAGCAACGTTGGGCAAAGGCAGTCAGAATGCCCCAGACATTTGTTATGGGACATATGCTTGTGGTTGCTATTCTTTCATATTTTATGACTCTTGAGCTTAATAACCCCTGTAAAACAAGACTCTGCAACAATTTCTTTTCAGGTCTTTTCCATGACCTGCCTGAAGCACTTACAAGAGATATTGTTTCACCTATAAAGAAGTCGGTTGAGGGGCTTGAGGAAATTCTTGCAGAAATTGAGAACGAACAAATGCACAAGGTTGTATTTCCTATGCTTCCCAAAGAATGGCATGAACAGATAGAATACTATACAAAGAATGAATTTGATTCAAAGGTTATTATTGACGGCAATATTGAATCAGTAAACTCTGATGAAATAAACGAAAGTTATAACGATGACTTCTTTAACCCCATTGACGGACAAATCATCCGGGGTTGTGACCATCTTTCTGCTTTTGTTGAGGCATATCTTTCGATTTCCTATGGTATTAATTCCGAGCATATGGTAAGCGGATACAATCACTTGAAAGACAGTTATAAAAACAAAATCATCGGCGGAATTGATTTCGGTGTTCCCTTCGGGTATTTTGAGGTGTAATAATAATGAGAAAGCCAAAACCGTTATTAACCTATGAAGCGGTTAAGGAAAAAGCTTTAAGACTTCTTGAATTCCGTTCACATTCTGAATATGAATTACGCAATAAGCTTTATATGGCACAGGCAAAGGAGGAGCATATCGATACTGTTATATCCTTTTGTAAGGAATATGGCTTTATTAATGATTTTGCTTATGCCACACATAAGGCAAATGATCTTGTAAATTTAAAGAAATTCGGTATAAGACGGGTCAGAAGTGAGCTAAAAGCCAAAGGTATTGCCGATTACATAATTGACGAAGTAACAGAAAACCTTAATAAAGAATCAGAAAAAGATAATCTGTTACCTCTCATTGAAAAAAAACTTAAAGGTGATTTTTCTGACAAAAACAAGGATAAGTGCCTTCGGTATTTTATATATCGTGGATATGATTTGTATGATATAAAAAATACAATTGAACTTATTGAGGAAGGATTTGAATCTGATAATGAACTATAAAATAGGTCTTGTTTCCCTAGGCTGTGCCAAAAACCAGACAGACGCGGAAACAATGCTTTCTATTCTTGGCAACGATGGATGCACGCTAACCCAGGACCCGCAGCTTGCAGATGTTATTATTATAAATACCTGTGGTTTTATTGATTCAGCAAAGCAGGAGTCAATTGAAGCAATTCTTGAAATGGCAGAATACAAAAAATCAGGCAACTGCAAAAAGCTGATTGTAACAGGTTGTCTTGCGGAAAGATATTCGCAGGATATCCTCCGTGATTTACCCGAGGTCGACGCAGTTCTGGGGACAGGTGATTACGATAAAATTTCTGCAATTATAAAATCTTCGTTTGAAGCAGCGGACAAGCCCGTACTGGTAGGAAATATAGATAATACACCCGAGTGTGAACTACCACGTACATTACTTACTCCCCCCTATTCTGCATATTTAAAAATAGCAGATGGGTGTGATAATAATTGTACATACTGTGCTATCCCCAAAATACGCGGACATTTCAGGAGTCGTGCTCCCGAGGATATTGTAAATGAAGCAAAAGACCTTGCGGAAAACGGTGTGAAGGAACTGATTCTTATAGCCCAGGATACCACACGCTATGGCACTGACATTGGTACAGATTTATCGGAATTACTTGAAAAGCTTGTACCCATTGAGGGCATTGAATGGATACGTGTCCATTATTACTATACGGAAGCAATTACTAAAAAGCTTATAGACACAATGGCAAAATACGATAAAATCTGTAATTATATTGATATGCCTATTCAACACGCAGATAATTACATACTTCGCAGAATGGCACGAAGAACAAATGTTGAAGAAATTACAGAGAAAATAGACTATATCCGTAAAACACTTAAAAATTCGTATATAAGAACATCTATAATTGTTGGTTTCCCGGGTGAAACGGACGAGCATTTTAACAATTTGTACGATTTTGTGAAAAAAATCCGTTTTGACAGAATGGGCGTTTTTGCATATTCCCGTGAAGAAGGTACTGCTGCGGCAAGCTTTGAAAATCAGGTAAAAGACAGAATAAAGCAAAAACGTCTTGATAAGCTTATGAAGCTTCAGCAAAAAATTTCCCTCGAATTGAACCGCGAGAAAATCGGAACAGTTATTGATGTTATTGTAGAAGGTTATGACGAAGATAACTTCCTTTTCTTCGGCAGAGGACGAGGTGACAGTATTGATGTTGACGGTAAAGTTTACTTTGGTACAGAGGAAGACGTAACCCCCGGTGATATAATTCAGGTTAAAATACTTGATGCATCAGAATATGACCTTACGGGTGAAAGAATTTAAAAGGAGAACAACGATGAATTTAGCAAATAAACTTACTATTTTAAGAGTTATACTTGTCCCCGTTTTTATTGCATTTATGTGTGTAAATACACTGTGGGCAAACATCACAGGACTTATTGTATTTATAATTGCTTCAATTACAGATACCCTTGACGGACAGATAGCAAGAAAACATAATATGATAACTACTTTTGGCAAATTTGCAGACCCTCTCGCTGATAAGATGCTTACAACTGCCGCTTTTCTTGTTTTTATGGAAAAGGGTATTATAGGTGTATGGCCCATTTTTATAATTCTTGTACGTGAATTTGCAGTATCGGGAATACGGCTTGCCGCTGCTGCCGAGGGTGAGGTAATTGCTGCATCCTTCTGGGGCAAGTTTAAAACTGTCACACAGATGGTTTCAATTATTGTTGGAATACTCTTAATGTGCTGCTCATTCATACCTGTACATATTGCAGATATTATCACATCTGTACTCGTTTGGATCTGCGTGATTTTTACAATCATTTCAGGTGTTGAGTATATAAAGAACAACTGGAAACTAATGAAACTTAATTAAGAAAGGCATAAAAAATGGAAAACATACTAAAAGAATTAAAGTTTGACGATAAGGGACTTATTACTGCGGTTGTTCAGGATGTAACAACCAAGGAAGTTCTTATGGTTGCATATATGAACAAAGAAACACTGGAGATGACAATAAATTCAGGTAAAGCGACCTTCTTCTCACGTTCACGTAACGAGGTTTGGGTTAAGGGTGAAACATCTGGTAATTATCTTCATGTTGAAACAATAAAAGTTGACTGTGACGGTGATTGTCTTGTTGTCCTTGCACGTCCTGACGGTCCTGCTTGTCATACCAATAACCGTTCTTGCTTCTACCGTAAAATTGATAACGAAGAGCTTGCAGAAGACACAACATCCGGAAGAGTAAGTGATATTCTTATGCGTGAGCAGGCAGTTATCATTGACAGAAAGCATAATCCTGATGATGATTCCTATACCAATTATCTTTTCAACAAGGGCGAAGATAAAATTTTAAAGAAAGTCGGTGAAGAGGCTGCAGAGGTTGTAATTGCCGGCAAAAACCGCGATAAAGAAGAAATTAAATACGAAACAGCTGATCTTTTATATCATCTTTCAGTTATGCTCGTTGACAATGATATGACCTGGGATGATATTTTTGAAGAAATGGAAAACAGAGCATAAAATTCATTAACAAACCCCCTGCAGATTACATAGTATATAGTAATGGTTGGGGGTATTTCTATGATTAATTGTAAAATTAACTTATGCAGATGCGGTTCTGCTAAAACAATAGGTTTGTCTATTCTTGCCTTTTCAATCGGAGTCGGCATAGGTATGTGTTGCCCGCTACAAGTTTTAGCGGTAATTGAATTCATTTTGTTATTACTATTAGGATATATATGTTTATTTAAATGGTAAAAGGAGGAATGAATTATGAAAATTGTGGTAAAACGTGTACCAAAGCCATTTGCAGGGCTTCTGAAGTTTATATTTGGCGTATAATAAAGAGGATGTGTCAATCACATCCTCTTTATTATTTATATACTGCACAATTTTCGGGACTTTATCTTACTATTTTTGTATAGCTATACACTTGATTCTTTAGTAATAAAGATGTATAATGTATAATATAGATTTTATACAAATTTCAAATACAAAACAAAAGAATGATAGCTAACTAATTTATACAAGAGGTGAAAATCTTGAAATCCAAAATAATTTCTATATTGACAATAGCATCAATGCTATTGGCTTTCGTTCCCGCTGTTAAAGCTGAAACTTCCTATCCCACTCATCTAATGAATGGTAACTTTGAAAACCCCGTTGTTCCGAAAATCAGTAGCAGCGACGGAGATTTGAGTTCAGGAAGCCAGGGAGCATGGTATCTGAATACAACTGAAGGATATGAAGCAATGTCCGACAACAACTTCTTCTGGCAAACAACTTCAAGTGACGGTAAAATGGAGATTGTTTCCGTAAACAGAGGCAGTCTG
>JAZNVD010000133.1:0-7339 GCA_045592645.1 Candidatus Ornithomonoglobus sp.
ACCTGCACCACGCATAACGCCCTGCAAGCTCTGTGTAACAGCCATTGCAATATAACCTACTGCAAGAATTCTCATCAGTTTTGCACTGTAGTCAACAAGCTCTGTGGTTTCAGTAAAAATAGCCATAAGATATTTACCGAAAATCAATATAATTCCTGTTATTGTGGCAGAGCACAGAACAGCAATAAGTGTACCCTGCTTTGCACCTTTTGTAACTCTGTCAAACTTGCCTGCACCAACATTCTGACCTGCATAAGTAGTCATAGCAGTGCCAAATGAGAAATTGGGCATCATAGCGAAACCGTCAACACGCATTACAATAGTGTTGGCTGCAATAAACATTGCACCGAAGCTGTTTGTAAGTGACTGAACGATAATCATTGCAGAAGACACAATTGCCTGGGTTGCACCTGAAGGAATGCCAAGCTTTACAATTCTTGAAAGATGTTTTTTTGAAATTTTGAGCTCTTTCATATTCAGGTCAAAAATATTCTTCATTCGTGCAAGCTTACGCAAACACAATACGGAAGAAACTGTCTGTGCAATAATAGTTGCCCACGCAACACCTGCGACTCCCATTCTGAATTTTGCGACAAATAAAATGTCCAGTACGATATTTATAATTGTAGCAACTATAAGATATACAAGAGATGAAACAGAATCACCGAGACCGCGGAGAATTCCGCTTAATATATTATAATACGCCATACCCGCAATACCAATCATTGAAATTGTAAGATATGCGGTGCAGTTATCAAGTATTTCAGGGGGAGTGTTAAGCCCTGTAAGAATCGGTCTTACAAAGAATGGTGATACTACCATCAGAACAAGAGATACAATGCCTGTAATGGTAATACCTGTGCCGATTGTTTTTGAAAGGTCCTCTCTTGCTTTTGCACCAAAATACTGTGCAACCATTATACTTACGCCTGCAGAAATTCCTATAAACAGTACAAGTAACATATTAAGAATAGGCATTGTACTACCAACTGCTGCCAACGCATTATCACCCTCATAATGCCCCACAATAATACTGTCAACGGTACTGTAGAGCTGTTGCGCTATATTTCCTATAATCATAGGAATTGAAAACAATAAAATACTTTTCCAAGGTGTGCCCACTGTCATATCCGTGGGCTGAAATAATTTTTTAAACATATATTATCCTGTCCTTCGTAAATTTAACCTAAAAGATTATAACACAAAATCCAATGATATTCAATATGTTTTCTTTAATATTCAAAAAGAATTTACAATTGGGGGAAATTGACAAAAGTATTGGTTTATGGTAGAATTAGATACATATTCTGAAAGGACAAAACATAATGAGTATACTTAACGCAGAGAACATAACTCATAGCTTTGGCGGAAGACAGATATTGGAGGATGCGAGCTTCAGATTGTTAAAGGGTGAGCATATAGGTCTTATTGGTGCCAACGGTGAGGGAAAATCGACATTTTTAAATATAATAACAGGACAGATTCAGCCTGATGAGGGAACGGTTGAATGGTGCCGTCATATTACCTACGGTTACCTTGACCAGTATTCTACATTAGAGGCTGGCAAAACCATAATGGATGTGTTGCGTGCCGCCTTTTCTCATCTTAATGACCTTGAGGCAGAGATGCTTTTGATGTATGATAAAATGGCAGAAGCAACGGATGAGGAAATTGCACAGATGATGGAGGATGTAGGGGAGATACAGGAAATCCTTGATTCCTCGGGTTATTATACAATTGACACCAAGATTTCCGAGTATGCCAACGGTCTTGGGTTGGGTGAGATAGGTCTTGACAAAGATGTATCGGAGCTTTCAGGCGGTCAGCGGGCAAAGGTGCTTTTAGCAAAGGTTTTGCTTGAAAATCCTATGATTTTAATTCTTGACGAGCCTACGAACTTCCTTGATGAAAACCATATTTCGTGGCTTACAAACTTTTTGCAGAATTACGAGAATGCTTTTATTCTTGTATCCCACGATATGCCGTTTTTAACGAGTGTTACCAATGTTATATATCATCTTGAGAATACAGTTCTAACGCGATACAAGGGTACTTATGAAGATTTCTTAAGGATGTATGAAATCAAGAAGCAACAGGTTGAGCAGGCATATAAAAAGCAACAGAAAAAGATAGCAGACCTTGAGGAATTTGTTGCAAAGAACAAGGCAAGGGCAGCAACTGCAACTCTTGCGAGGTCAAGACAGAAAGAACTTGACAAAATGGACAGAATTACTCTTGCACCTGAAAAAGTAAAGCCGGTGTTTACCTTTAAGACCGACCGTGCCCCCGGCAAGGTTGTAATTTCGGCTAAGGGGCTTGTAATCGGCTACGACTCACCTCTGACAAAGAAGATTGATGTTGAGATTGAGAGAAATAAAAAGATTGCCATAAAAGGCGTAAACGGTCTTGGAAAATCAACACTGTTAAAGACATTACTTAAAATAATTCCTCCTATTGAGGGTGAAATTGAACACGACCAGTTTATGAGTGTGGGATATTTTGAGCAGGAGGAGAGTGCATCTGACAAGACGGCACTTGACGAGTTCTGGGATGAGTTTCCGTCCCTGACCAATGCAGAAGCCCGTGCGGCTTTGGCAAAGTGCGGACTTACCACGGAGCACATAACATCACAGATGCGAGTGCTTTCAGGCGGTGAGAATGCAAAGGTAAGACTTTGTAAGATTATGCAGTCACCTGCAAATGTTCTTGTACTTGACGAGCCTACAAACCATCTTGATGTAGTGGCAAAGGAAGAGCTTGCAAAGGCAGTAAAGGAATACAAAGGAACTGTTCTGCTTGTAAGTCATGAGCCTGAATTTTATCAGGGAGTGGTGGACGAGGTTTGGGATGTATCCCATTGGAGCACAAAGATTGTGTAAAGAGTATCGGATATAGAAAAGTAGATGGAGTAGGATATAATCAAGTGCAATATAACGGCATTACAGGATGGATAAGAACAGACAGACTGACGTACTGGAGTGCAGAGGGATATTCTATATATTTAGGTGCATATGTTGCATGCACGGGTGATGGCACTCCATTGTTGGCATTTGATATTACATCGGTAACCAATGATGCTATATATTTTGATAATCAGTGTACAGATCACATATGGTTTGGGACGGCGCATAAACAATGGGATGGCACGTATGTATCCTATGGTGCTACAAGTGATGGGAACAAAACATATCCCATGAAATTGATTTTCAAAGATTTCAAACTGGGTGAAAATGGTTATGGATCAAGTGTTTATCTTGACCATTACACAGGCGTTGGGTATGATTATGCGTTGTGGATTCTTAGACAATAACAAAAGACTAAAAGACTGTTGTATTCCAACAGTCTTTTTTGATAATAGTAATTTTTTATAATTTTATCATCTTGTCATATAAAATTCCGTGCAGGAACACTCGCATATTTTTTTGATTTTAATTGACAAAATCTGACAATGGTGGTACAATATTGTGTAGTAAAGAACCGACGTTTAAAAGGGGGACAAAAATGGTATTTTCAAGCGTTCTTTTTTTGTTTTATTTTTTGGCACCGTTATTGGTGCTGTATTTTATTGTTCCGCTAAAAATGAAAAACATACTTTTGTTTTTGGCAAGTCTTGTTTTTTATGCATGGGGAGAACCTAAATATGTCTTTCTGATGCTTTTATCGGCTTTGTTTAATTACATAAGTGGATTAGTCATTCACAAATCGCCAAGAAAAAAATTATGGATGGTTATAAATGTTGTTTTCAACCTGGGGCTATTGGTGTTTTTTAAATATACAAACTTTATTATATCCTGGGCAGACGCATTTTTTTCTGAAGGTGCACCAGTGTTAAACATTGTGTTACCCATAGGTATTTCCTTTTATACCTTTCAGGCGTTGTCATATACCATTGATGTATATCGCGGAAAAACTGAGGTTCAGAAGAGCTTTTTGTCATTCGGGTTGTATTTAGCCATGTTTCCGCAGCTTATTGCCGGACCGATTGTAAGGTATGATGATGTGGCAAAACAGGTTGAGAACCGTACCCATGCGGGAGAAAAATTCATGGAGGGCTTTGCAAGGTTCTGTGCAGGTTTGTGTAAGAAGGTAATTATAGCAAATAGTCTTGGCAAACTCTGGTCAATGGTAAGTGTGTTTGATTTTTCTGAGTTGTCAATGTCTTTGGCATGGCTTGGACTGATTGCCTTTGCGATGCAGATATATTTTGATTTTTCCGGATATTCAGATATGGCAATTGGACTTGGAAAAATGTTTGGATTTGATTTCCTTGAAAACTTTAATTACCCGTATATTTCAAGAACCATTACGGAGTTCTGGCGCAGATGGCATATGAGCCTTGGTTCTTGGTTCCGTGAATATGTATATATTCCTTTGGGAGGTAACAGGGTAGGAAAAGCCAGAGCATATTTTAATATTCTTGTTGTCTGGATGTTAACGGGACTTTGGCACGGTGCAGAGTGGAACTTTGTTATTTGGGGTCTTTACTTTGCATTGCTTCTTGTTATTGAGAAAAGATACACCAAGAAATTTTTTGAGAAGCATATTGTTATAGGCATGATATACACATCTTTTGCTGTAGCGCTAAGTTGGGCAATCTTTTCCATTACAGATATGAACAGTTTGTTGTTGTTTTTTAAGGCACTGTTTAACTTTGGTAATATAGGCTTTGATGAAATTAATTTTTTATATAACCGTGGATCCTTTGCAGTTCTGTTTGTAATTGCTTTCGTTGTTTCGTGGGGAGTACCCAAAAGGGTGTTTGAGTTATATTTCCCTGAAAAAGGCAGACGTGTGGTAAAATATATAGCTGCTATTTTAGGATTTGTTGTTTGCGTATCATATCTTGTCGATGATACGTTTAATCCATTCTTATACTTCAGATTCTGATGACGGCAACGGAGGAACACTAATGAAAATAACAAAATATGATATATTTTCTTTTTTGGTAATAGCTTCATTGGCAGGATGCACCGCGTTCTCGGTTATTAAAGAACCAAGATTGATGTCTGAAAAAGAAAACAGAGAATTGGCAACCTTTCCGGAGGTTACTGTTAAAGGAATTTTCGATGGAACGTTTATGGATGAGTTCGAGCAATACGCATCCGATCAGTTTGCTTTTCGCGATATTGCAGTTAGTATAAAAGCCGATTCGGAACGGTTGTTGGGAAAAAAAGGCAATAACGGTGTCCATTTTGGCAAGGACGGCTACCTTATCGGACGACCCGATCCGTGTAATATAGAAAACATCGGGAAAAGTATAAATGCACTAAGCAACCTTCAAAAGAAGGGCAAGTTCAATATGACTGTTGCGCTCGTTCCGACAGCATTTGAGATTATGAAGGATAAACTCCCTTCATATGCGTATAACAGTACCATTTTGGACATTCAGTCTGCGGCAGCGGAGTATGCAAAAGGTACCGGTGTAAAGGTATTTGACGTAACAACAGAACTGGAAAAGCATAATGATGAATACATATATTATCGAACTGATCATCATCAGACAGCATTAGGTTCGTATTATACATATAAATCATTAGGAGAAGCACTTGGGTATGAGCCATATACATTAAGTTCATTTAAGCGTAGTAAAGTGTCTACGGATTTTCTTGGAACATCGTGGTCAAAATCCAGCATATCCTTTGTAGAACCGGACATTATAGAAACGTTTGCGTTGTCGGGAGATGTGAAGGTAAACACATCATTTCCTCTTGAAAACAAAAGCTTTGAGGGAATGTATGTAATGGATAATGCCAATAAAAAAGATAAATACACCGTTTATCTTGACGGAAACCATGCATTAACAGTGCTTGAGTCTAACCAGCAGACAGGCAGGGAATTACTTGTATTTAAGGATTCGTATGCGCATAGTATTGCACCGTTTCTGGCAAATCATTATGACAAAATTCATCTCATTGATATGAGATATTTTAATGCAGATCCCGTAGAGTATATTGGCGAGAATAATATTACAGATATATTGGTGCTATATAGCGCAGACACGTTCTCCAGTGATACAAATCTTGGGAAATTGGGTGATATACTGGAGACAACTGATTATTATCTCAAGCCTCCTTACGGAGTTTTGGACGAACAGCCTTCGGTGCCTGATGAATATTTCGCAGATGCGGTTATGTTTGGTGATTCATTAACATATGCACATGAAACATTTACATCGTTACCGTTTAAATTTGTATGTAAGTCAGCAGTAAATACGCAGACAGTTCGTACAGATATAATGTCTTCGGGTAAAACAGTATTACAGGAACTTCTTTCTGTGCCCGATGTAAACAAGTATTATATAATGTTGGGTATAAACGAGGTAAGTTATAGACCTTTAGAAGAGTACAAGTCAAATTATGCAGGAATAATTGACGAAATCAGGGCAGTAAATCCTGATGCAATAATTTATATTCAGGCGGTAATGCCTGTTGAGAGAAAGGTAGAGGCACGCAAAATCTATCAGCGCCAGATTGATAGCGGTAATGAGGTTTTGAAAGAACTTGCGGTAGAAAAGGGTTGTTATTATCTGGCAACCAATGAAGCAATCGCAGAAGCAGACGGATATTTGCGTAACGGTGCTGCTGAAGATGGAGTTCATGTGGGCAAGTCGGACCATGATAAATGGGATGAGTATCTGAAAACTCATGCGGTAGGAAAGACAGGAGTGTCGGAAACAACGGCAAGTGTCAGCATATTTGCAGGTAGCGGAAAAATTAACTATGACGAATATGCTAAACAAATGCTGGAAACTGTGTCATTTAAAGATGAGCTTTCGCCTCTAAGGGAAAATATCATTGCAAGATTGTATGGAATTGAAGCAAATGAAGCACTTGGTGGTATTGTGTACATAAGTGGTGGAGCAACGGCAGAGGAATTTGCGATATTTGAAGCTGATTCACCTGAAAAGGCAAAAGCCATTGGAGAGAAGCTTAAGGCCAGAGTTGAGAACAGAAAACCTGATTTTGAGTCTTATAAGCCTGAAGAGATGGCAAAACTAAACGACCCTGTTATCGTTGTAAAAGGGAATGCTGCGATGTTGTGCATATCGGGAGACAATGAAAAAGCAAAATCTGTAATGGACAGATATTAAAATAAAAAGAAGTATATTCCACGGATATACTTCTTTTTATTTGCTGAAAAATTCCCTTAAGTAAATAATTTTGGAGTGCTCGCAAAACAAAAGAGACACCCGAATGGATGTCTCCTTGATTTCGATAAAATAATTATCTCTTTGAGAACTGGGGAGCACGACGAGCTGCCTTCAAGCCGTACTTCTTTCTTTCCTTCATTCTTGAGTCTCTTGTAAGGAAGCCAGCTGCCTTAAGAGTTGCTCTGTAAG
>JAZNVD010000134.1:0-3936 GCA_045592645.1 Candidatus Ornithomonoglobus sp.
TGTCAGCTCTTCCCGCCTTATTCTCTGCAATGGCAGTTTTAAGGGTCTCAACACGCTTGGGAGTATTGTGGAAATCAACAATTGTTTCGTGTAGCTTTTCTACTGGGAAATCTGCAAGCATTTTCTGGAACTTACCAAAGCCCTTGCCCGCCTCGTAAAGGTCATCAAGAGTTTTATCATCCTCTATAGTCTTTGTATTTCCTATAAATCTGTATACGCGGAAATAATTGTTATCGTCAAGCTTATAACAGTTCTCTCCTTTAACAGTCTTGATAACTGTCAATGTTTCACGCTTGGGGTC
Source organism: Candidatus Ornithomonoglobus sp. (assembly GCA_045592645.1). Taxonomy (GTDB): domain Bacteria; phylum Bacillota; class Clostridia; order UBA1381; family UBA1381; genus Ornithomonoglobus. The sequence continues at coordinate 302 of JAZNVD010000134.1, forward strand.
GCCGCCCTCAGCCTTTATTTTCTCGCCAAGAAAAGCTGTTACATTTTCGATATTGTCCATCAACGCATATGGGTCAGTGAACACCGATGTATTAATTCTCTGGATAATATACTTGGTAGGATCCGAGCAATATGTATCATTTATATGACCGTTGCCGTATGCCTGAATGTCATTATCAATATTAAATTCTTTTAATACCTTGCCTAAATCTAAACTACTCATAGGTTATACATTCCTTCGTTAATATATTTTATCATTGCTTCACGCACAGCAGGCATATCCTCACGGTATGTTACACCGTACCACTTTTCAGCAGTTTCAAGAACCTTTACCTGCTTACCCTCTTCCTCAATTCTCTTACTGATTACTGAAGGAAGGAAGCACTCTGACTTGGGTACATTGATTTTTTCGTCAAGGAAAAGCTTGAATTCCTTTGCCATATACGGGAAAATATCAGTGTCAAGACCCCACATATTCATTGAAACAATCTTATCTAACGGAATACCTGAATTTTTATCAAGAGCAGTGTGCTCTGTAACACTCTTTAAGATTCCGTTTTCAACTTCACACACACCGCGTGAAACTGTACCGTTCTCTGTGATTGTATTACCAAGCTTATAGCCTACCATACACATACCCTCATTCTTAACCAATTGGTCATGAATAATCTGGTATGCTGACTGACCGTAGAAATCGTCTGCATTAATAACTGCAAAGGGATTTTTTACAACATCCCTTGCACAAAGAACTGCGTGGGCTGTACCCCAGGGCTTTGTACGGTCAGCAGGAACGCTGTAACCTTCAGGAAGCTTATCAAGCTCCTGGAACGCATAGTCAACGTCAATCATTTTTTCAATACGCTTTCCGACTACCTCACGGAACTCTTTTTCGATTTCCTTTTTGATTATAAATACAGCCTTGTTAAAGCCTGCTTTTTTTGCGTCATGAACTGAAAAGTCAATAATAATTTCACCATTGGGGCCAATGGGTTCAATCTGCTTAAGACCACCGAAACGGCTTCCCATACCCGCCGCCATAATAAGTAACTCTGTGTTCATTTATAAAACCTCTTTCTGTTTTAAATTACCAGTACATCTTCCAGTCAGGGTTAAGAAGTCTCGTAAGAGCCTCCATATAATAATAATCACCGTAGATTGCCGCCTCAGGCTGATGGCCTGCAGGTCTTGAATACATTGCATCTGTAAGGATTATATTTGTATCAAAGTCAAGTCTTTCAGATGTGTAGTTTTTGCCAAGTGACTCAATCATTTTCTCAACATAAGGCATATACTCACTGCAATCGAAATACTTGTTCATTTCAAGTATACCGCAGGCTGCCGCTGCCGCCGCTGATGTGTCCTTAGGCTCACCGCTGCCATCACCAAAGTCCATATCCCAGTAAGGAACATAGTCCTTGGGCAGACGGTTAATGAATTCACTTGTTACACGCTTAAAGAACTCAAATGTCTTCTCGTCACGGGTATAATGATATGCCAATGCGGCACCGTATATACCCCACGCCTGACCTCTTGCCCAACAGCTTTCGTCAGAGTATCCTTGCGCAGTCTCACCGTGGTCGGGCTTTCCTGTCTCGGGATCAAAGAAGTATGTATGATGAGTTGTATTGTTATCTCTTATAATAACATCCATTGTAGTATACAAGTGATTTGTCGCAACCTCACGGTACTTATCATCACCTGTAACCTCTGTTGCCCAGTAAAGCAAGGGAATATTCAACAGACAGTCAATGATAAGTCTGTTTCCAACGGGTGAACCCATCGGTCCCCACGCACGGATAAACTTACCCTTTGGAACATATCTTGTCATAAGATGATCTGCAGCAATAAGTGCAGTTTCCTTTGCATATTCATCGCCTGTTACCTTATAAAGTGATACTGCCGCCAATGAGTAAAGGAAACCCATATCGTGGTGGTCAACACCGATTTTCTTGTCAATTCTGTGTCTGAAAATATCAAGATGATGTCTTGCGCTCTTTAAGAATGCCTCATCCTTTGTATATTCATAAGCAAGCATTTCCATACCTACAAAGAATCCGCTTGTCCACTCACCGCAAGGATCATAGTTATAAATATAATTGCGACTCTGCGCAGGCGGGAATGCGTATTTATAAATTTCTATATTCTCTCTCGTCTTTGCTACCGCAAAGTCCATCTGTTCTTTATATCCCATTTAAATTACCTCCAATATTACCAGTACATTTCCCAGTCAGGGTTAAGCATACGATATATTGCTTCAGTATAATAATAGTCACCCCAAATATTAGCCTCCGCCTTATGGCCTGCAGGCTTGGAGTACATAGCATCTGTAAGAATTATATTAGTTTCAAAATCAAGTCTGCGAGCTGTATAATTAGCACTCAACGACTCAAGCATTTTCTCAACTACAGGCATAAACTCCGATACATCCATATACTTTCTCATCATAAGAACAGCACAAGCTACAATTGCTGCCGCAGATGTATCCCTTTCTTCACCGCTGCCGTCACTGAATATCATATCCCAATAAGGAACATAATCAGCAGGTAAAAGTTCAATAAACTTTCTTGTAAGAGCCTTGAATATCTCAAGCAATCTCTCATCACGTGTATAATGATATCCCAATGCAACACCATACACACCCCATGCCTGACCTCTTGCCCATACACTGTCATCCGATGCACCCTGGGCAGTCTGTCCATGATCGGGAGCACCTGTTTTAGGATCAAAGAAAAATGTATGGAATGTTGTAAAGTCATCACGGATAATAACCTTCAAAGTTGTATCAAGGTGAGCCTCTGCCACCTCACGGTACTTGTTATCACCTGTAACCTCTGTTGCCCAGAATAATAACGGAATATTTAAAAGGCAGTCAATAATCAATCTGTTACCGACAGGATCACCCATCTTACCCCACGCACGGATAAACTTACCCTTTGGCACATATCTGCCCATAAGGTTATCTGCAGCTCTGAGGGCAACCTCCTTTGCGTGCTCATCCCCTGTTACTTTATAGATCGAAACACATCCCAATGAATAAAGGAAGCCCATATCGTGATGATCGATGAGCAAATTGTAGTCCAGTCTATGCTCAAATATTTTCACATGCTCCTTTGCACACTCCAGAAATACAGGGTCTTTTGTGTCCTCATAAGAAAGCATCTGCATACCACTGAAGAAGCCATCACCCCAACCTGTATAAGCTGAATGATAATATATATAATCTGTGCTCTGCGGATTTGGGAACGAATACTTGAACTCGCCTGCATTCCTTTTAACTATTCCCTCAATAAAATCCATTTCTTTTCTATAATCCATTGTTGCCACCTCTTATATTAGCTTTTCTAAATCTTTTGTCATACTGTCAAGCAAAGCATCTGCCTGTGCCTTATTTTTACCACGTGCGCTCATATAGAACTTGCACTTAGGTTCTGTTCCTGACGGTCTTATTGCCGCCCAGCTGCCGTTTTCGGTAAATACCTTTATAACATCCGCATTAGGGATGTGCTCTGCAGCCTTATTATCGGTTGTATAATCCTCTGTTCTCACAATTGCCATACCGCCGATAGTCTTAAGAGGCTCACGTCTTATGCCTTCCATAGTTGCGTTAATTTCCTTTGCTCCCTGCTGTCCCTTCTT
>JAZNVD010000135.1:0-5137 GCA_045592645.1 Candidatus Ornithomonoglobus sp.
ATCTGCCGGGGACAGTTGAAGTTTGCACCTGTACAAATACCAACCGCTGAAGCTTCTTTTGCTGCTTCACGCACTGTGTCTGCATCAAGTCCTAAAATTGCCGCCATTGCACCTTTGCCAACAGGAACCTCCTCCTGCATATACTTACCACGCTTACGAACAAGCTTTACTGCATCGGCAAATTTCAATGAGCCGGATGCAACGTGTGCTGTGTACTCGCCAAGGCTTAAACCTGCAACCACATCAGGCTTAATCCCTTTCTCTTCAAGAACACGCAATGCCGCAACACTCATTGTTACAATTGTTGGCTGTGTATTTTCTGTTATCATCAGAGTTTCTTTATCTCCGTTAAAAATCATATCCTTAACGTCAAAACCCAGTGCATTACTTGCCTCATTAAATACTTCATCTGCACAGGGAAAATTCTCTGCAAGCTCTTTACCCATTCCGGGTGCCTGCGAGCCCTGGCCTGCAAATAGAAAAGCTGTTTTTCCCATTTTGAAACCTCTTAAATCATATTGTCTTTAATTCTTGACAGTATCTTATCAACATCACTGAAATAGCTTCTTATAATGTCAGCACAAGGCTCAATTTCTTTAACCATAGCCGCACTCTGTCCTGCCATTAATGAGCCCATCTGCGTGTCACCATCAATAAATGCACGACGAAGACCGCCAACACCAAGCTCTTCTATTTCTTCAGCCGATGCATTCTCCTTTTCAAGACGCTGATATTCCTTTGTAAGCTTATTTTTTAATGCTCTTACAGGAGCACCTGTACTTCTGCCTGTGACAACTGCATCTCGGTCCTTCGCTTTTAAGACTGCCTGTTTATAATTATCATGAGCAAGACATTCCAGAGAACAAATAAATCTTGTACCAACCTGAATGCCGTCTGCACCTAACGCAAATGCTGCAGCAGCGCCTCTTACATCGGCAATACCGCCTGCACAGACAACGGGAATGCTGACTGCATCAACAATCTGAGGTGTAAGACACATTGTCGTTATTTCGCCAATATGACCGCCTGCTTCTGTTCCTTCTGCAATAACTGCATCTGCACCCTGTTTTTCCATTTTCTGTGCAAGAGCAACACTTGCAACTACGGGCAAAATCTTAACTCCTGCCGCTTTTAAAGGCTCAATGTATTTACCTGGGTTACCTGCGCCCGTTGCTACAACTGCGGGTTTCTCTTCAATAACCACCTGCATAACCTCGTCAGCAAAGGGTGACATAAGCATTACATTAACACCAAAGGGCTTATCTGTAAGTTCACGGCACTTTTTAATCTGCTCTCTTACAACATCTGCAGGTGCACCGCCTGCCGCAATAAGTCCAAGACCGCCGCCGTTTGAAACTGCTGCCGCAAGCTCTGCTGTAGCAACCCAAGCCATTCCACCCTGAATAATAGGATATTTTATGCCAAGCAAATCACATAGTCTGTTTTTCATTTATGTCACACTCCCATATTAATACTCAAAAACAGCTGCACCCCAGGTAAGACCGCCGCCGAAGCCTACAACAACCACCTTGTCGCCTCTTTCAATCATACCTTTTTCAACTGCTTCACACAAAGCTGACGGAATGCACGACGCTGATGTGTTACCATATTTCTCAAGATTAAGCAACACCTTGTCATTTTCAATTCCCATTCGCTTTATTGCACTGTCAACTATTCTGTAGTTAGCCTGATGAGGTACAACAAGCTTTATATCATCGTAAGAAAGACCTGCTTTTTCAAGTATTCTGTCGGTTGAGTCTGCCATAGTCTTAACTGCAAATTTCATTACAGCCTGTCCTGCCATCCATACAGTTTCCTTACGGCCAGCAACTCTCTTTTCAAGCTCTTCTGCATCTTCTTTAACTGCAAGACTTGTAATTAAATTTGCACCTGTGCCGTCTGCACCAATTTCGTGACCAAGAATACCCGCCTTTGTATCATCTGCTGACAATACAGCGGCACCTGCCGCATCGCCAAACAATACGCAAGTTGACCTGTCCTCATAATCAGTCACCTTTGACAAAACGTCAGCACATACTACAAGAATATGCTTATACGTTCCGCTTTTAATGAACTGGTCTGCCATAACCATTCCTGTTACAAAGCTTGAGCATGCCGCATTATAATCAAATGCCGCTGCATTTACTGCTCCTATGTTGTTCTGTACAACACACGCACAACAAGGTGTGAAGTAATCAGGAGTTACAGTTGCAACCATAATAAGATCTATCTCTTCGGCAGTTATACCTGCATTCTTAAGAGCATTTAAAGCAGCTTTTGAAGCAAGGTCTGTCGTATATTCATCTTTTTCCGATATATGCCGTTCTTTTATGCCTGTACGTCTTGTTATCCACTCGTCATTAGTGTCAACAATACTTTCAAAATAAGCATTATCATACACTTTTTCAGGTATATAACGTCCCAATCCTGCTATTACTGTATTAGGCATTTTCTATTTCCTCCAAATTAATTTTGCTAAGGTTATCTTCAATTTCCTTAATTACACCGGTTGATACAAAAAGCTTTGCCTGTCTTATTGCATTAAAAGCAGCTTTTGCGTCAGATGAACCGTGACCTTTAATTACGGGTTTTTTACATCCCAATAAAGGTGCACCGCCATACTCTCGGTAATCCATTGCTTTTTTGAAATCTTTAATTCCGCCCATTACAAACAATGCGCCAATCTTTGTAATAATATTCTTTTTAAATATTCCCTTAACTTTATCACTGATAACGCGGCCCATACCTTCAACAGTTTTTAAAACAACATTACCCACAAACCCGTCACATACAAAAACATCACAGTTTCCTTCCATAATGTCACGGCCTTCAATGTTTCCTACAAAATTAAAGGGCGCATCCTTCAATAAAGGATATGTCTTCTTTGTAAGGTCATCGCCCTTACCTTCTTCCTCACCATTTGATACAAGTCCGACTCTGGGGTTATCAATACCATGGACATTATGCATATAAGCATCGCCCATAATACCAAAGTGAACAAGGTTTGCAGGACGGCAGTTTGTATTTGCACCTGCGTCAAGCAAAAGTTTGGGACCCTGTCCTGTAGGAAGAATTGTTGCCAGTGCAGGACGCAATATGCCCTTAATTCTGCCCACAATAAGCAAGCCTGCGGTTAGAAGTGCACCTGTGCTTCCCATTGAAAGCATTGCGTCACCCTCACCTTTTTTAAGCATCTGTGCCGCAACAACAACTGAAGCTTCTTTCTTCTGGCGTACAGCCTTTGTCGGTTCTTCATAATTTGATATAACTTCAGGAGCATGAACCATGCTAATTTTATCTTCAGGATAAGTATAGTTTTTCAGTTCTTTCTCTATTACCTCTGTATCACCAACAAGAACCATATGAACATCAAGTTCCTTTGCTGCTCTTACTGCCGCACTTATAGGTGCCTGCGGAGCATTATCTCCACCCATAACATCAATCAGAATTTTCATATTATACCTCTGCTACAACCTCTAAATTGAATTTGCCTCTGAATACTTCAACCATATCAACCTTAATAATTACATGGACAATGTATTCTTTATCCTTCTCTCTCTTAACTGTGGACTTCGCCACAAGTTTATCTCCTAAATGAGCCTCTGATGTATATTTGACATTCGCAACTCGTACAAGTGCCGCTTTAGCATTTATAACACTCAACGCAAGATTTTCTGCCAATGCATATATACACTGACTTTTAACAATATTACTGTTTTTAAAAAGCATTGTTGCGTCCGTCTCAAGAACAGAAATACCATCTTCATATAAATTAAGGTCAAGAAGTTCTTCTTTGCTCTCATTCACATGTAGCTCGCCTTCAGCAACAGACTTTACTCTCTCGCGATATTCACCTATACCAAGCTCTGCACGGTCATTTCGAATAGTCGAAATACTCACCTTACAGTCACGGCTAAGTTCATCATCTTTAAGAAACGGGTTTTCTGACAAAAGAGACAATATACGTTCGTGCCTCTGTTTCTTTGACATATTATTAACTCCCCTTTCTTATTATTTTTAACATATGTTAGTACCTGGTACCAATTATGTATGGTATTATTATAAACCATACGAATACCTATTGCAATAGATTTTAAAATTTTGTAATAATTATTGTCTATTATGACAAAATTTATAGAATTAATTTGTGAAATTTGACTACAGTTTACACAATATAATGTATATATTATAAAATAATCAAACTATATATCGTGTTTTGACAAAAAATGTCGTAAAAAAACAAAAGCGGTCATAAATAAACCGCTTTTGTATAATATTAATTATTCAGCGTCCTCTGCAGGTGCCTCAACCTCTACAGGCTCGTCCACCTCTACCTCGGGATCTGTTGAGTAAACAAGAGCTTCCTCTGCTGCGGGCTCTTCTTCCTCTACAACTTCAGGAACAACAGGCTCTTCCTTTTCAATCAAAGCTCTGATTGAAAGACTTATCTTCTTCTCATCCCAATTAGCCTCTGTAACCTTTACTTCAACTTCCTGACCGATTGAAAGAACATCCTCAGGCTTGCCGATTCTCTTGTCTGCAATCTGTGAAATGTGAATCAAACCATCAACTGAAGGAACGATTTCTGCAAATGCACCAAAAGGCATCATTCTTACAATCTTAACTGTAATAACGTCACCTACTGAAACCTTCTCCTTAGCAATTGTCCAAGGATTGTCCTCAAGCTTCTTAAAGCCCAAAGAAATCTTCTTTGTCTCTGCGTTGATTTCCTTAATGTATACATCCATTACATCACCAACTGCACAAACCTCTGACGGATGCTTAATCTTGTTCCATGAAAGTTCACTGATATGAACAAGACCGTCTACTCCGCCGATATCAACGAATGCACCGAATGATGTAAGTGATTTAACTGTACCACTGTAATGCTTACCAAGTTCAGCATCAGCCCAGAAAGCATCTTCCTTTGCCTTACGTTCTGCTTCAAGAAGCACACGCGCTGAACCTACTACTCTCTTTCTTCTCTCATCAAGCTCAACAAGCTTAAATGTTAGAGTTTCTCCTACAAGACTCTGTAGATCTGACACATATCTCTCTGATACCTGACGTGCCGGAATAAATACCTGAGAACCATCAGCTAAAGCAACAACGCCACCCTTAACGGCCTTGATAACCT
>JAZNVD010000136.1:0-9419 GCA_045592645.1 Candidatus Ornithomonoglobus sp.
CTTCATAAATGGGCTCCAACGCCTTCTGGATTGCCTTGTATCTCCTGAACAGATTCATATATGCTGTGTGATTTTCCTCGTTGGGCACAGTTTCCGATACAACCTCGTTACAGATTTCAAGAGCTTTTTCCGGACTCTCAAACACACCGCAGGCAACACCTGCAAGCATTGCACTGCCAAAGGATGAATCTGCATATTTCATTTCAACAAGACGAATACCTAAAGCATCGCTTACCATTTGTCGCCACAACGGGCTCTTTCCACCGCCACCGATAATGGTCGCAGTGTCGTTATGAGGGATATTCATCCCCTCAAGCTCGGTTATGCAGTCAAGCATACTCATTGTAACACCCTCAAGGACCGCCCTTGTAAAGTGTGCCTTCGTGTGGTATGCTCTGACACCTGTAAAGTCTGCACACAAGCTGGGGTTCCCGTATGGAGTCAATTCACCGTTAAGATAGGGATGAAAAACAAGTCCGTCACATCCTATATCCACGCTCTCTGCAAGACTGTCAAGGTCTGCATAATCACCGCCAAAGGTATCTCTGTACCATCTGTAGGACGCGGCACAGGACTTTGTAGCGGTACCGGGATAAAACATCCCGTCTGCAATATGGGAATAGTTAATAAGATTTTTGTGGGGGTACGGTCTGTCGGTTATAACACAGATTCTGCCTGCCGTTGCAAGCTTCAGTGTCATCTGCCCCTGATTTACTGCACCTGCCGCAAAAACCTCCATAACAGTGTCAGTTGTGCCACAAAGAACCTTCGTTCCCTCACAAAGTCCCGTCATTTCCGCTGCAGACTTTGTAATAGTCCCTACAATATCCGTAGGTTTCTTTATCTCGGGCATCATTGAAGTATCAATGTCAAGAATACTGCAAAGGACAGGACTCCATTCCATTGTTTCAATGTCGAACATCATACTTCCCTCGGCTTCTATGTAGTCTGTTACATAGTCACCCGTTAGCTGATGTCTTACGTAATCCTTTGCAAAAAGAATTTTTTTTACTTTTGCCCAGTTTTCAGGCTCGTTGTTCTTTATCCACATAAGCTCGGGCAACGACCAGATAGTATCCGCCTTATGAAGCACCTGCTTTTCTATAATGTCACCATAGTTCTCACGCAGATAGTTAACCTCGTCAATACTGCGGGTATCTGTCCAGTAAATCGCAGGTCTTATAACATTAAAATTCTCATCCATTATAACTGCAGTATGTGTTGCCGCATCAAGAGATACTGCATATATCTCCTCTGCCGTAACACCGCTTTTTGAAAGAACACCTTTAATGTTTTCGCAAGTAGCCTTTACCCAATCATCAGGATTCTGCTCCACCCAGCCCGGGCGTGGGTAAAAGGTTTCATATTCAGTTGTACTTGTGGCACAGATTTTACCGTCCTCTCGCAAAAGCGTTGCCTTGGACGCACCTCCGCCAAAGTCAATTCCAAGTAAATATTTCATACTTTACTCCTGATTAGTCGTTAAGCCACTTATGGTCCTCATCTGTTGTCATAAAGAAGCCTCTGTTCTCGCCTGCCATTATCCACAGCATATAGTTTCTGTAACCGGGTGCACTGTGGAAGGGGTGATATCCTCTGGGGATTTCTACGAAGTCGCCTGACTTAACTGTATAAGTTTCGTCAACGTCACCCTCCATTGTATAAACCTTCTGAATACCAAAGCCCTGGGGCTTGTCAAACTCATAGTAATAAATTTCCTCTGTGTTTGCCTCTGTAGGCATATTATCATCGTCATGCTTGTGAGGAGGATAGCTTGACCACTGTCCGCCCTCAATCCAGCACTCACCGATATAAATCTGGTCTGCTTCAATTCTCTCGTCAAGAATAAACATTGCGTGTCTCTGCCAGCCGGGCTTACCAAGGTCCTTGGCAATAACATCCTCGGGCTTTACCAATACGGGCTTGTGGTCATTCTTTGACGGGCATTTGCTTACTGCTATTGTTACCTCACCAACACCTGTTATTGTAAACTCTGTGTTTCTGGGAACGTATACACAGGTTGCATTACCGTCAAAAACATCTTTTCTCTCGCCAATGTTTTCGTACTTGAAATCCTTACCGCAGACTGTACACTTTCCGCCAAGGATTATAAGTCCGTATTCCTTGTCAGACTCACAATATGTCTTTGTCTGTCCGTCTGCAAGCTTAACCATATCAATCTCAACATTCTTGCAGGGGCTGTTTTCCTTTGTAATTATCTCTGACTTGCCAAATTTTTTAGTCCATGTTTTCTTCAAATTCATTATGACCACACTCCTTTAAAAATTCAATAGTTTCTTCATATCCCGGTACACCGTCACGGGCACCAAGCCTTGTGCATTTTATTGCTGATACGGCACTTGAGAACACACACGCACGGTAGTAGTCAAAGCCCTTTGCCGCAGCAAAAGCAAAAGCACCATGGAATACGTCGCCTGCACCGTTTGAGTCAATGGCGTCAACCTTAAAGGACGGATATGTCTTAATATCATTTCCGTCAAATATGACACCGCCACGGACTCCGCAGGTAATTACTACCACTTGCGGGTTATATTTATTATATAACACCTTCGCCGCTTTTTCAACATCTGTTTCTCCCGTGTGACCCAATGCAAACTCCTCCGACGGAATAAGAATATCCGCATAAGGCAGAAGCCTCTCAACTCCTTCATAAAGACCGCCTGCGTCATACAACACCTTTGTGCCTGACTTTGACGCAATATCTGCACCCTTTATGGCGTTTTCAAGCTCGTTACCGTCCACCATAAGGATTTTTGCACTCTCAATTGCTTTCTTCTTGTTTTCGTCAATTTCAAAATTGGGTAAGTTCTGTTTGTTAAATACACACGTTCTTGAAGCATTGGTGTCATTGAGTAAAACGAATGAGGAAAAAGACATTGCATTGTCTACCATATCTACATTACTAACACTCATACCAAAGCGCTTCATATCCTCAAGAAGAAATTTTCCGCTTGAATCATTGGCAAGAGCGCCGATGTATTCCACATCCGCGCCCAGTTTTGCCGCAGTGACAAGTCCCGTTGCACAGGGACCCCCACCGCATTCCTTTATACTATTTGCCTTTAGCTTGGTATCTTCTGTGGGATACTGTGAAACTGTAATTAATGTGTCGTGTACATTAGCACCAATTCCAACTATATCTGCCATACTTAAGCCTTTCCGTCAGCACCGCAAAGCTTGATTTTATCAATTGCAAGCTCCTTTACAGTCTTGACTGCATGCTTCATAAATGTATCTATACCAAGAGGTCTGTTGGGATCGTCAAGAATCTCCTTTGTACCCTTTGCAAAAGCACAACATACGTCTGTACCGATGTTCATTTTACGGATACCTGCATTGATTGCTGCCTTTACCTGGTCATCGGGGATACCTGAACCACCGTGTAGTACAAGGGGAATTCCACCTGTTGCCTCACGGATAGCCTTTACTCTCTCAATATCAAGCTTGGGAGTCTTTTTATAATGACCGTGTGCATTACCGATAAGAACCGCAAGACAGCATACTCCTGTTCTCTCAACATATTCTGCTGCCTGCTGAGGATCTGTGAAATCGTCCATAGCATCGTCATTAACACTGCCTACGTGACCAAGCTCACCCTCAACTGAAACGCCGATTGAATCACATATCTCAACGATATGTCTTGTCATCTTAACGTTCTCCTCAAACTCGTGAACTGAACCGTCATACATTATACCTGTTGCACCCCAGCGAAGTGTCTTCTGCACCTCAAACTCTGTTGCACCGTGGTCCAGATGGAAACAGATGGGTACACTTGCACGGCGTGCCGCTGCAACGATTGAAGGACAAATGTAGAAACCAACCTCTTCATTTATAAGACGGGGATACATCTGAATAATAACAGGTGCTCTCATCTCCTCTGCCGCATCTACAACACCCATAATTGTTTCTGCGTTGTAAACGTTAAACGCGGGAATGGCAAAGTTGCCTTTTTCCGCCATATTTATAATTTCTTTAAGAGTTACAAGCATTTCAATACTGCCTCCTCTAACTTCATAAGCTCCATACCCTCGGGCTTTGTAGCCGCAAGCATATTGTATTCTGCAGTTGATGCAGTAACTACAATCTCTGCATCCATATTCTTTGCATTGAACCATCTGTTCTCTGCAACCTTTGTGATTACGTTGGGCATATACTCATTCATAATAAGGTGACCTGCAAGCATTGTATGCTCACGGTTAAGCAACATCTCACGGATGTTACCGCACGCACCAAGGATTTCACGGATGGGTTCTGTTTCCTCAAGGTCACGAGCAAGGATAGGACTGTCCTGAGGAGTGAAGTTTAAATCACTCTTCTTAACCTTAAGCTTGCCGTCCTTGATAAGCTTTGCAACATACTCCGTAAAAGTAACAACCTCGGCACCTGTTTCAATTCCCCACTCCTTATACTCACGCTTCATAACCTTTGCGTCAGCAGGGTCGTAGCATACAACTGTCTTGTAGTTTTTAAGAACCTTTGCACAGTTTTCCATAACTGCCTTTGTTTCGGCTGCCGCACTTATAAGGAACTCCATTGTATAACCGCTGTTGGGTTCATCCTTAAGAACTGTAAAGTCTACGCCTGCAGCCTTAAGAAGCTCAATTGCCTTACATGCACAACCCTTTATTCTTGCATCTTCACCAATGAAGAACAGTGTGTCACCGCCCTTAATCTCGGGAGTTTCACATACGGGCTCTGTACCGTAAATGTTACCCTTTGTGTTAAGGTTTTCAAGCATTGACATTATGTATGCGGGAAGCTTGCCGTCAAGTGCCGCACCTAATCTTGCTTCCTTTGTAAACATTACGGGGTCCCAGCCTGTAACACAGTCTGTCATACAACCGCCGCAAAGGGAACACTCGTAAACGTTATCAATAATATCACCTGAATAATCAATTGCATCTCTGCCAACAAGAGAAAGTGCCATTGCTCTTGCACGTGCAGTATTTCTCTCCAAACCTGTTGCATTTCCGATAGGACATACGTGGTGGCACATCCAACAGAAACGGCACTGGTCTATATGTTCTTTAGCTTTTTGTGTAAACTGCATACCATTACCTCCCATTACAGACCTAACTTAAACGGGTTCATAATACCGTTGGGGTCAAGCTGTTTCTTAATTCCTTCAAATACCTGCATTGCAGGGCCATACTGTTCCTTCATAAGTCTTCCAAGTTTAATACCAACACCGTGGTGGTCATTAACAACACCGCCGTTGGCAAGAGCTGCTCTTACACCGGTGTTCCAGATTTCCTGGTGAAGTCTTAATGCCTCGTGGGGATCCTGGGGAACATCCTTACCGTCAACGATAAATCTGTCGTAAATCATACAACCCCACTCATACCAGTGTGAGAAGTGTGCAATAAATCTTGCCTGGGGGAAGTTACCCTCAATAGCTTCCTTCATTGCCCAGTAAATCTTCTCAATCTTGTCATAAGGTGCAATAGTGTCCATTGTACCGAAACACTGGGGAAGATCCATCATATGACCGGGATAGAAGAATGTAATCTTTTCTTTCCACCACTTCTCGCCATACTCTGAACCAAGGTCCTCTGCACCGTACTTGGCAAATGTCTCAAGAAGAATCTTCATTTCAAGGTCTGCCATTTCCTGAACACCCTCAACGGCAATGTTCATAAATGCACCGGGCTTTTCAACGCCGACAATCTTCTTGATAAGTGAAGCTGTCTCTGCCTCGTCGTACAAACGCATTACTGACGGCTTGAACTTCTGCAACAGCTCACGGCTTGCCGCAAAAGCGTCACTCATATTCTGGAACAGGAAGCCACGGAACTGTCTTGACTCGGGCTGGTCATAAATACGCATCTGTGCCTTTGTAATAACACCCAATGTACCCTCTGAGCCAATGAAAATCTGGTTAAGGTCGGGGCCTGCAGCATGCTTGGGAGCAGGTGATGTTTCGATAATATCACCGTTGGGAAGAACAACCTCCATCTGCAGTACCATATCGTCAATCTTACCGTACTTTGTTGATGAAACGCCGATACCGCGGTGAGCAAGGAAGCCACCTACAGTTGAACAGGTAAGTGATGAAGGGTAGTGCATTGTTGCGTAACCCTTTTCGTTTGCAGCCCATTCAATGTGCTTATAGATTGCACCTGTGCCACACTCTATGTACATACTCTTTTCGTTTACATCGTAAATCTTGTTCATTCTCTTTGTGTCAAGAACGATACCGCCGCATACGGGAAGAGCACCGCCCTGTGTACCGCCGCCGGCACCCCATACTGTTACGGGAATTTTATAGTAGTTAGCAATCTTTAAAACTGCTGATGTTTCCTTTGCATCTTTGGGAGCAACAATGAAGTCACCCTCGGGCATTCTTAAACCTCTGTCTGCCCACATTCTTGATAGCCAGAAGTAATCAACTCCATGTGTAATCTTATCGATTGTTCTTGTTGAACAGTTTTCCTTACCTACAGCGTCTTCCAACTCTGTAAGGATAATATCAAATAAAAAGTCTGTCATTTTCCTTTTCCTTTCTTCTTATAGCATAAAATCATATAATTCCTGTGATACTACCATCTCACTGTCGGGATGACTCTGCAGGAATGATACGGGCATTGTTCTTGACTCGGGCTCAAGGGCAATCTTTCTTGCAATACCCCACTGCCAGTCGCAGTAAAGATAAACCTTGAGTACCTTTGCCTTTAATAACTGCTTCATACCAAGTGTTACGCAACGACGGGGGAATATATCCAACGCACCGTGCAACTTCATTCTGCCGTTATTAACCACAGTCTCCTGTGAAATATCAAGACATCTTGTACCGATATTCTTATATTCCTCATCAGTGATTGCCTCGTCTTTTGCAGGAGGCTCATTAAAGGCGATATGACCGTTAATGCCTACGCCTGTAAGACATAAATCAACCTGACCAAGTTCTTCAATAAGAGCATCTATCTCTGCCTCTTTACCGGGCTCGGGGAACAATCTCTGACTCTCGGGCATTACAAGCTCGGGGTCAACCTTTGAATATAGAAGTCTGTCCATTGTATTATGGAAGCTTAAGATATTGTCATAGTCAATTGTTTTGTCATCGTCTGTCAGGTACTCGTCCATATTAATGAACCAGCAGTTCTTAAGACTTATTCTTTCCCTGTTTACAATCTCCACAAACTTGGGATACTGTGCAATAGGTCCAACGGGACATATAATTACTGTTTTATTGTCCCCGTTGTTTTTGATGGTATCTGCCATAAGTCTGGCAATCTCATCCATCATTGAATCCTCTGTAGGCATAACCCTGAAGGGGATTTTACTGTTGTCTTTCCATTCCTGCGGTGAGCAGGTGTATGTGTTTACCATAATGTCCTCCTTAATTCACAAATTCTCCGTCAATCATTGTTTTAACGGGATATAACTCCTCATTGAGAATATTTATATCTGCAACCTTGCCTACGGATATAGAGCCGATTCTTTCGTCCTCACCTATTATTTCCGCAGGAGTCAGTGATGCCATTCTTACGGCATCTACCAGAGGAACTTCACAATCGTTTACAATGTTTCTTACCATCTGGGATACAGGCTGAATACTGCCGGCAAATCTCGTTCCGTCAGTCAGTCTTGCGACACCGTTTGAAACAATAAACTTTGTAGCTTCCTCGTCACCCTCTGTACCAAGAGTGTAAACTCTTCCGTCCCTTGGCATTCCGCCTGCTCTTAAGCAGTCGGATACAAGGCAAAGTTTTTTTGCACCCTTTGCTTTATATGCCATCCTCACAAGCTCGGGGGGAAGATGATGTCCGTCTGCAAGAAGCTCAAGAGTCAGTCTGTCATCTGTAAGACCTATTTCCATAAGTCCTGCACTACGCTTTCCGTCCTCTACTCTTGCCGTTGACATTGCACAGTACCAGTGAGTCAGGTTTGACGCACCGGCTTCAATTACAGGGTATGCTGTTTCACTCTTGCCGTCATCGTGACCGCAGGAAACAACAATACCTGCATTACGCATATCCTGCGTCATTTTCTCTGCACCGTCTAACTCTGTTGCAATGGTTACATTCTTTATAACATCGTTATTATCAAGAATGAATGAATAATCATCTCTTGCAGGCACTCTTAAAAATTCTTCTTTTTGTGCACCTTTATTCTTATATGAAATGTACGGACCTTCAATATGAACACCCATAATGTGGGTTTTTCCTTTGGGGGTTTTCATATACTCCCTCACTCTTTCAACCATTCCCACAATCTGCTCAACAGGTGCAGTTACGGTTGAGGCCAAAAGAGATGTTGTACCGTTTTTGGTATGGAAATCAAGAATATTATCAATAGAGTCAGGATTGTCATCCATAAAATCACTGCCGTGACCGCCGTGAGTATGAATATCCACATAGCCGGGGCCGACATACATATTGTCTGCATAATAGACTTTCCCATCACCGCCAAGATCTTTTCCAATCTCTGTTATATGACCTTTTTCTATCCTCAGGTCTGTATTCTGCAATATTCCGTCGGGGGTTATTATGTTACCGTTTTTAATAATCATTATACGACATCTCCCCGTTACATATTGACATTAACCCACTCACCGGGTGTATCCTTTGCCTTTATAACAGCCTCACGGATTGCAATAACTGCAAGAGTTTCGTTGTAGTCAACAGGAATTTCTCCGGTCTTAAAGAACTTTACAAGCTCTGTTACAAAGCCGGGGAAGAACTCCGTACACTCTGTTATATATGCTGCAGGCTTATCGTCACTGTATTTAATAGAAATATTAAAGGGACATTCCCAGTCAAAATGCTGTGCTGTTGCCCAACGGTTACCCTTAAAACGTACAACGTAACCGGGGTTATCAACGTCACCCATAAACATAACCGCTTCAGGCTCTGTACCCATAAACTTTACAATGGGCTCAATCTGATGAATTGAATACATTCCCAAAGGACCCGGGCCGCGGCTCGACATTGTTGCAATGTTCTCATTGCTTATACCCGCGTGCTCCTTTGCATATCTTAATGCACTTGTTGAGAACATAGGCGTGTTATACTTCTTTGCCTTCTCAATAATTCTCTTTGCAGTTTCTGCATCGGGAGCAAAGGTCTTGTCAACGTATGTAGGCTTACCGCTTTTAAGGGGTAAATCTGACAACTCCTCGTGAGTTTCGGGGAAGTTGGGGGCAAGAACTATCAGGTAATCACTCTTTTCAATTACCTCCTCAATGGTGTCACAAAGAGTTGCATCAAACTTCTCTGCCCATTCTTTACCCGAAATTCCGCCCTCGTTGGGACTTGGCATCATTTCGTACGCATAAATTGCCTCAACATCTGTTTCATCTCTCAACCATATAGGAAGATTGTTTGCATGCCACTCGTCAAGGTATTTATCAATAAATCCTATTTTCATAACATTTCTCCTTAATACTCAAGGTCCTT
>JAZNVD010000137.1:0-3979 GCA_045592645.1 Candidatus Ornithomonoglobus sp.
GGTTTTAAGGATAACCCGCTGTCTGCCGTTACTGCCATAACCTGAATGTGCACACATAACCCTGAAAAGCCCACAACAAAGGAAACTAAAATCAGCTTATAGACCACATCAAGCTCTAAATTACCTATGCCCAATGCCCCTGTGGAAAATTCGCAGATGCCGTAAAGGATAGCGGAAAGGCTTTGGGAAATGGGAATTAAATCGAACAATGCCCTTGATATAGCAGAAAAGAACAGTATAGAAAAGCATACGGTAAGTATGCTTTTTGCGCTTTCATTAAGGGATGTGGCAAAAATTTCAGGGATGGTCATTTCCTGTTGGTTTATTCGGGTAGGGGGTGATTGGTGCTTATCCTTCTGGTAGCCCCTGAACATAACCCCTACAATAATTGAGGATATTATATGAATTAAGTATAGCATAACTCCATAAACGGGTTTACCAAAAATGGAAACACCTATTGAGCCTATTATAAACAAGGGTCCTGAATTGTTGCAAAAGGCAAGGAGCCTCTCCGCCTCTGATTTTGAGAGATTACCGCTTTTATATAAGTCCCGTGCACAAATTGCACCCGTGGGAAAACCGCTTATAATTCCCAGCACAAAGGCGGCAGCGCCTGTTGGAGGAACATTAAATAGTGGTCGCATAATGCCACGGGCGTATTTTGAAAGCATCCGGGCAAAACCTGAATAAATCAAAAGCCCCGATACCACAAAGAAAGGAAAAAGGCTTGGAATAATAAACTCATAGCACATAAAAAGTGCCTCACGGGTGTATTCCATTACAGCCTCTGCTTTATAAAGAATAAAAAATATGAGAAACACACACACGATATAAAATATATTTCGTTTCATAAAATCACACCTCAGTAATCTATATTCATTAAGCCCTGTGATTTTGCATATAAATTATTGATTGATATGGAGGGGTCTTATGGGGCGAATAAGGGAAAACTTTGCAGAGAAATGGGGACTTCCCAAGGATGTAATATGTGATTTGCCGAGGGTGTCTTTATCGGGGGACAAGGAGATTTTTATTGAAAACCATAAGGGGATACTGGAATATACGCCCAGGACTGTTCGTATAAAAATGTATGACGGATTAATGAATATAAAAGGCGAAAAGTTGAGAATTCGTGAAATGCAGACGGACAGATTACTCCTTACGGGAGACTTTATTGGGGTAGAGTACGAAAAAATCGGGAGAAAAGGAAAAAATGTTCAAAAAAATCTTTGATTTTATTAGAGAATATGTTATAATAGAAATAGTAGGCAAAAATAAGGAACGGTTTCTTAATATGCTTATGTTTAAGGGTATTGAGATTAAAGATTGTGTGCCTTATAATAATGGTATGAGACTTGCCATTCCCCGTGATGAATTTAAGAATATCCGCGGTGTTGTAAGAAAAAGCGGAGTTAAGGTTAAGATTATAAAAAAACAGGGGATAAGACAATATATAAAAACCCACGGTAACCGTTGGGGGTTTGTTGTGTTCGGGCTTTTGGTAATAGCTTTAGGGCTTATTTCATCACGATATATCTGGTGCGTTGAGCTTGACGGAATAAAGAGGGCGGACAAAAACGAGGTTATAGAAATTCTCCGTAAAAACGGCGTTTATGTGGGTGCTAAAAAAAGTGAGATAAACGACTTAGGGGAGATTAAAGCCGATATTATAGGTACGGAGGATATTAACTGGGCGTGGCTCTATTTAGAGGGGACAAAGGCACGGCTTCAAATTCAGGAGACAACCCCGAAACCCGAGATTATTGATAAAAACACACCTACCGATATTATTGCTCTTTGCGACGGATATTTAAGAGAGGCAACCGTAAGACGTGGTGAGAGACGTGTAAACTCGGGGATGACTGTGTCAAAAGGCGAGGTTTTAATATCGGGAAAAGTCCCTGTGTTTGTAGAGGGGACGGATGAGAGATATTCTTATGTAAATGCTGACGGCAGATTTTTTGCCGACACCATTCGCCGTGAGACAGGGGAGTTTTTAACAAAGGAAACTTTGCGGGTTAAAACGGGAAACAAAAAGACAAGGTTTAGCTTGCATTTTATGGGCAAGGAATATTCCCAAAATCTTGACAGGCTTTTTGAGGCTTATGATAAAGACGAGGAAGTTTTTGATTTGAACCTGCCAATTTTGGGATACACGGGCATTAGCTTTGTAAAAAATACCCTTTATGAAGTAAATGAGATTACAAATACACTCACAGAGGAAGAGGTTTTAAAACGAGCCAAAGAGTCTCTGGAGGAAAGAGTAATGAAAGGCGTCCTGGCAGGTGCCGTTCGGAATAATGAAACTATTACATACTGGAGGTCGGGGGATACTTATAATGTAACCCTAACAATGTATTTAAGAGAAAATATCGGTATTGAAATACCGAGGGAGAGGTGAACATATTGTTAAAACGAATGATAGAAGTACCCGAAAATATGGAGGTAGTGGAGCTGTTCGGTCAGTTCGATTCCAATATGAAGCTTGTGGAGAAAGCCTTTGGGGTTAGTATTTCGCTTCGTGATGAGGGAGTAAGAATAACGGGCGATGACGACCACGTTGATATGGCAGGTAACGTTATTCATATGCTTATTACCATGCTTTGCGACGGTGAGAGAATTGACGAGCAGAAGATTATGTACGCTATTTCCGTTGAGCAAGACGGCGGCGGAATTGATGTATCAAAGCTTGGTGCCGACTGTGTTGCAATAAATATCAAGGGTCAGCCTATCAAGACGAAAACCTTAGGCCAGAAAAAATATGTTGAGGCTATTGATAAAAACACTATTGTATTTGGTATAGGCCCTGCGGGTACGGGTAAAACCTACCTTGCAGTTGCAAAGGCTGTAACGGCTCTAAAACGCCGTGAGGTCAGCCGTATAATTTTAACACGACCTGCCGTTGAGGCGGGTGAAAAGCTTGGCTTTTTGCCAGGTGATTTACAGAACAAGGTTGACCCATATCTTCGTCCCCTTTATGACGGAATGTATGAAATGCTTGGGGGCGAGGGATTCCTGCGATATCAGGAGAGAGGCGTAATTGAGGTTGCACCTTTGGCGTATATGCGAGGCAGAACACTTGATAATGCCTTTATAATCTTAGACGAGGCACAGAACACAACGCCTGAACAGATGAAGATGTTTTTAACCCGTATCGGTTACGGCTCCCACGCCATTGTAACGGGAGATATTACACAGATTGATTTGCCTGGCGACAAGCGTTCAGGTCTTAAAGAGGCAATGAAAATTTTAAATGGTATTGACGATATCGCATTTTGCAAGTTCACAGAAAAGGATGTAGTGCGTCATCCGCTTGTTCAGCAGATTATTAAAGCTTATGCAAAGTATGACGAGGAAAAACAAAAGCGTAAAGCACAGAGATAAGGAATAATAAATGATAGAATTTATATTTGAAAACGAGACGGATTTTGAAATAGACCAAAGACAGATTGACGAGCTTAACAGCGTGTGTCAGGCAGTTCTTCAAATGGAGGAGTGCAATTTTGACGCGGAGATAAGCTTCACCATAACCGATAACGAGGGTATCCGCGAGATTAACCGTGATTACCGAGATATTGACCGTGCAACAGATGTGCTTTCTTTCCCTATGCTTGAATTCGGTGATGAGGAGATTGACGCGGAGTTTGAAACAGAAAACGGAATGGTGGTTCTGGGTGATATTGTAATTTCAATAGAGAGGGCAGAGGAACAGGCAAAGGAATTAAACCATTCTCTGCGTCGTGAACTGGCGTTTTTAGTGGCACATTCCATGCTTCATCTGTTAGGTTATGACCATGTGGACAATCCTGAGGGCGAGAGGATAATGATAAAAAAACAGAACACCGTCTTAAATGACCTTGGTTTAACGAGAGACATAGAAAATTTTTGAGAGGAAAATAGTAATGAATAATAACTACAAATCAGGCTTTTGTGCGATTATCGGTATGCCCAATGTTGGTAAATCAACATTATTAAATAC
>JAZNVD010000138.1:0-2925 GCA_045592645.1 Candidatus Ornithomonoglobus sp.
TAATGTGCTGCTTTGGAATTATCAAAATGTGAAACGGTGCCTGAGGGTCGATGTCATAGAATGAATAAACCTTATCATCCTCATATACCTTTTTGCTTGGTATATCGCCGTTTATTATTTTACAAAACAAGCAATCCATACAAAAACTTCCTTTCGTATTATTTTATCATTCCACCGATAATATCATCAACCTTTGCAAGTGCATCATCAATCTTTAAAGCATCCGTTCCGCCGCCCTGTGCCATATCGGGCTTACCGCCGCCACGACCGCCACAGATAGCAGTTAATTCACGGATAATGTTGCCGCAGTGTACACCGTCGGCAACTGCTGCCTTGGTTGCCATTGCAACAAAGGTAATCTTGCCGTCACAGTTGGTTGCAAATACTACAACGCCCTTGTCCATATCAGCCTTGGCACTGTCTGCCATTGCCTTAAGCTCGTTAACCTCTACACCGTCAACCTGTGCAGTAAGTACCTTTATTCCGCGGACTTCCTTAACTCCTGCAAGCATTGACTTTGTCTTCATCTGTGCCAGCTGATCGCCAAGCTCTGAAAGCTTACGTTCATATTCCTTATGCTCTGTCATAACCGCCTGTGCCTTCTCTGCAAGCTCCATTACACGGTTTGACTTTAACGCCTTTGATGCGTTGTTTAAAATATCCTCATAGGTGCTTATAAGGTTAAGCACACCTGCTCCCGTTACGGCTTCAATTCTTCTTACACCTGCCGCAACACCGCTTTCTGATGTAATCTTGAACAGTCCGCACTCTGCAGTATTGCTTAAGTGTGTACCGCCGCAGAACTCAATTGAGTAGTCACCCATTGAAACAACACGGACAGTGTCACCGTACTTCTCACCAAACTGTGCCTCTGCACCAAGCTTCTTTGCTTCATCTATGGGAAGCTCACGTACAATTATGGGCATTGCCTTTAAAATTGCCTCGTTAACCTTTGCCTCGGCTTCCTTAATCTGCTCTGTTGTCATTGCCTCAAAGTGTGAGAAGTCAAATCTTAAGTGACTTGCACTTACCATTGAGCCTGCCTGGGCAACGTGGTTGCCAAGGATTTCCTTAAGTGCCTTGTGAAGAAGATGTGTTGCAGAGTGGTTACGGCTTATTGCCATACGGTTAGTCATATCAACAACAAGATTTGCCATTTCATCTGTCATAAACTCGCCGCGGATAAGCTCTGCCTCGTGAACATACACACCGTCGCCTGTCTTTGTGGTGTTTGTAACAACGGCCTTGGAGTTGCCCTGTGAAATTACACCCATATCGCCTGACTGACCGCCCATTTCTGCGTAGAAAGGCGTCTTGTCAGTAACAATATAAACTGTATCACCCTCACCACGGGTTACAGCTAAAACAGTTGCGTCTGCCTCATACTCGCCTGTATATTCCTTCTCGTAGCCCACAAACTCTGTTGCAGGAATATTTTTAAAATCAAATACAGAGTCGTCGTCCCAGCTTGAGCCGTCTTTTCTTGAGGTTTTAGCGGCAAGCTTCTGCTCGTCCATTGCCTTTGTAAAACCTTCAATATCAACGCCAAGGCCCTGCTCCTCTGCCATCTCAACAGTTAAGTCAAGGGGGAAGCCATAGGTATCGTGAAGCTTGAAGGCATCATCACCTGAAAGCTCACTCTTACCCTCTGCCTTTGCGTCCTCAATGTACTTGTTAAGAACGATAAGACCGTTATCAATAGTCGCCTGGAAGCGTTCCTCCTCCTTGCGGATGATAGTTGTGATATACTCACGCTTCTCCTCTAATTCAGGATATGCTGACTTTGACTCGTTAATTACGGTCTGTGCAAGGTCGCCAAGGAAACCGCCCTCAATATTAAGAAGCTTTCCGTGACGTGCCGCACGGCGAAGCAAACGGCGAAGAACATAACCTCTGCCCTCGTTTGAGGGGATAACACCGTCGGAAACCATCATAACCGTTGAACGGATATGGTCGGCAATTACACGAAGTGAAACGTCTGTCTTTTCGTTATCCTTATACTTAACTCCCGCAAACTCTGATGCGTGAGTAATAACATTCTGCACTGTATCAACCTCAAAAAGGTTGCCAACACCCTGCATAACAACGGCAAGTCTTTCAAGTCCCATACCTGTGTCAATGTTAGGATTTGCAAGGGGGTTATAGTTACCCTCCTCGTCCTTGTCAAACTGCGTGAACACAAGGTTCCAGACCTCCATAAAGCGGTCGCAGTCACAACCTACACCACAATCGGGTGAGCCACAGCCGTACTCCTCACCACGGTCAAAATAAATCTCAGAGCAGGGACCGCAGGGGCCTGTACCGTGCTCCCAGAAGTTGTCCTCTTTGCCAAGCTTTACAATATGTGTGGGGTCAACACCCACCTCGTTTATCCAGATTTCACGTGCCTCGTCATCCTCTTCGTAAACTGACACCCAAAGTCTGTCCTCGGGAATTTCCATTACCTTTGTAAAGAACTCCCATGCCCAGGCAGTTGCCTCATGCTTAAAGTAATCACCAAAGGAGAAGTTACCAAGCATTTCAAAGAATGTGCCGTGACGTGCAGTTTTACCAACACGTTCAATATCAGGTGTACGGATACACTTCTGACAGGTAGTAACACGACGGCGAGGAGGCTCCTCTGCCAGTGTAAACCATTTTTTCATAGGAGCCATACCTGAATTTATAAGAAGCAGGCTGGCATCATTTTTCGGTACAAGTGAGAAAGAGTTAAGACGAAGACAACCCTTCTCCTCAAAGAAGGATAAAAACTTCTCTCTTATCTCGTTAACGCCCATATATTTCATAAGAAAATCAATTCCCTTCAATAAAAATTCTGTGTTAAAAATATCATAATCAACCAAATTATATTATACTATAATTTCCCCCTTTCGTCAAGGGGGAAATTAGTGCGTAATGCGTAATGCGTAATGCGGAATTGATGAA
>JAZNVD010000139.1:0-5104 GCA_045592645.1 Candidatus Ornithomonoglobus sp.
CGGGTAACAATGATATGGTCATTGAGGGATTTGATTCATATGTATTGACATACTACGATAACAGGCCATATTTTATATATTCTGCCTCAACCCAGGTTTCCACTACATACGGAAGCGAGGATGCGTTCTTTGTATTGCAAGGTCAGTTCTATGGCGTAATCGGGGACAAGCTCTATTCATTGATTTACTCAAACGGGGCTATAAGCCAGATGGATGCCATTATTGATATTGCGGGACTCAAGTTCCTGGGTAATACGCCTATGATTGCTTTCTTTTATGACAATGCACATAAGGTAATCAAAAGCTTTACAGGGGATGCCAATCTTGAGACACTTTACTCCGCCACGAAGCTTTCTGGTATAACCGGATTGCACTTCTATGATACACAAACTCAGTCAATTTATATACCTTCCCCGATTGGTTTGTTCGTAATCGGGCCTAGGAACATGTACATGCTTGAGAGATTCAAGAGGGTAACAAGGGTCAGCTTTGATGATAATGGTATCACGCACATAGTAAACGGCACGGACAGCTATAACTTGACATACTACAAGAAAGACAACTATGAGGTAGAGCCCCTTGATTTGGAAACAAGTTTCTATGGTTATGGTGCTACCGAGAACATTTCTATAGATAAATGGAACATAACATTGTATGACTTGGATGGTGACCACGCCGATTCTTATATTACAGTTGGCGTAAGAAGCATTACCGACATAGCCGTTAAGTCGGAAGAAAAGACATACAAGATTACACCAAATATGTATGATAAATGGTCAAACTCAGTTTTAATTGCGTATCCGGCTCAGCTTATTAAGGGACAGGGACTCAGGCTGTACATTAAGACACCGTTAATCGTACAGTCAGTAACGGCTCATGTTATGGACAACAAGACTGGTACGCTTACAAAGCACAGCTTATAAACTAATAATTTGGAGAACAAGTACAAAATGGCAAATCAATCATGGGACGAAACACAGGCGGAAGCCGAATCGTTTGAGAATATGACAAACCCTGCTACTGGTAAGAAATTTACTTCGCAGGAAATAGCGGACATCTACAAGAAATGGCGTGCTGACACAGGGGACACTACCACATATACAAGCTTTCCAGACCTTGTCAATGCTATGAATACGGCTATGAGGAGCTATTTGGAGCATTATGATGAAAAGGCTGCTACTGCTACGGATGGTGAACAAACAGTTTCTCAGTTTGACAAACCCAACATCGATGACAGCAGTGCTACGGAAACTCCTGATTATACGGGTCGAAAGAATGCCGTTGATGTTCAGCAGGCTATTGCGGAAGGGGCACAGACGGCACAGACAGAATCAGAAAACAATGCCGTAGCGGCCGCCTCCGCCGGAATTAATAAGTCAAGGGCAGGTATGTTGTCTGACAATGCATCACAACAGACACAGACAAATAATGTATCAAACATTGCTACAGCTAACTCAGCTCAGTCGACCTCAACACAGGCTGATTACTTGAAGAAGATGGCACAGGCGGATGCTTTGGACCAGCAAGCCGCTAACATGAAAAGTGGGGCTGGGCTGACCGCAATAGGCGGTGGGATTCAGGGTGCCGCTTCTGGTGCTATGGCAGGTGCTATGATTTCAGATGAGGACTTAAAAGAACCCATTGACTTCGACCAGCAGCTTTATGATGCTATAAAGCAATTTAAGGAGCTTTATGCCAAGGTCAAGGCTATGAGGGGGAGAAAATAAAATATGGCAAGCGTATTTGGAGCTGTAATCGGAGCAATAGCTGGGGGCGTAGCTTCCGGTGTTGGCTCTTATCTTAATAATCGGAAATTGGCCGGTGCTTATGAGGACTATGCCAAGGACATAAGGAATGCCGCAGAGCAATACACTGGGCATAATGCGGATGTTGCAATGAGGGAAGCCGGAAGCCAGAAGGCAAGACAGCTTAACAACTTAAACATGGGGACTGCATCTTCCAGGCCAATGACTTCTAACAATTCCATGCAGAATGCCCTGAGAGGAATGAGCAACGTTAAGGCGGCCGACTCAACAGCTGAAGGACAGAACTTGGGAAGGTCTAATAAATCAACGGAGCTTCAAGGTAAGTACAATGCGGCGACATCCAGGGCACAGCAAGCCCTTAATCAGGCCGGCATCAATTATCAGGCTAATAACCAGGCCATGCAGGCAGGTATGAACGCCGCATCTGGCTTGGCACAGACATACAACCAGATTAAATCCGACGAGAACGTCAAGGAAAGCATAAATAATAACAGCGAGCTACCTAATGCTACTCTTGGCGATGCTATGAGCAAGTTGGAAACTGTTATTTATAAATACAAAGATGAGACTGGTTTAGACCAAGATTGTCATTGTGGTACTATTGCTCAATCTTTGGCTAAAGAGCCTGAATTTGCTGATATTGTTGAAGCAGACGAACAGGGTGTGCTACAACTAAACAAAGACAAATTACTAAATAAAATGTTAGAAATGATTGACAACATTAAGGAGAGATTAGATGTACTGCATTTACAGGGTGAAGAATAACATTAACGGCAAAACTTATATTGGACAACACTATTACGGTAATAATCTCAATCCACTAGGATTTGCCACTAATAGGAAAGGACATTATTATGGTTCTGGTAAGATACTATGGTCAGCAGCCTACTGGATGGATTAGAGGGAGATGGACACCATGGCAGGGGAAATAAATTTAGACAATGAATTATTAGAAACGACATTTGCTACATTAGTAATGATGTCTAGGTTGCTTGATAAGATTGAAAATAAGCCTAAAAGAATTGACAAACAGAAATTATTGGAATCTGTCATGGCAGGTATCGCCGCATTACAGAAGGAGTTGGATGCTTATGATGCTAGTAGGGGGTAATGGAAAAGCGGGTCTTTTGAACGGCTTTGATATAAAGAAACCCACGTCGTTCAGGACAGAAAGCTATAACTATGATGATAACGGAAACATAAGTGATTACAGCAAGGAAATAGGGTTTGACCCGAATGACAAGGACGTAAACGTAACAATGAACGTCCCCTCTACCGCCATTGCAAACGCAAGGTATGACCCGTCAGACGATTCAATGAACATTACATATGTGAACGGTACTAAGGAATACAAGTTCAAGGCCGGCGGGCAGGAAGGCATTGAGGAATGGGTCAACGCTCCGTCTAAGGGAAGAATCACTAATGAGTGGAAGGAAACCCACAGATATCCTGGGTATTAAGGAGAACAATCATGGAAGAATTAAAGCCATTAAAACTGGAACAACCTTATAGTGTAATCCATCAGAATGACATAAATGACGACCCAAATAAATTGGGCTCTTGGGAGAGACCCCCACATAATTCCAGTAAGATTACGAGACAAAACTTGGATGATGCCTTAGCGGTCAGTAAGGCATTTAAGGACGTTTATGATGAAGGCAATTCCCTTTCGGCACCAGAGGGTGACAGTAGTGATTACTTTCTTAAAGCCAAGGATAACATTGTTGCTAAACGCAACGACAGTAGGATAGGCAGTTTCTTGGATAATTTTCACGGTATGGACTATTTCAGGAAAGCCGTACCAGAAATGGAGAAGGGTCTTAAAGGAACTGGTTATGATATGGGTCCATCAACCAAAATAGTGGACAACCTTAAAGAAGCGACAGATAAAGGGGACACAGAGGAAGTAGAGAACATAATCGAAGAGCATCCTGATGAATCCCAGGAAGCCCTTCCAGAAGATACGCCTATACAGGAAGAAGCCGAGCAGATTACGGAAGACACGAACAAATCCAATGACGAGGTAAACAACGAGGTCGTAGAAGACTTTGTGAAAGAATTCAAGGACATAGACTGGGATAAAGTAAAGGTCTATGAGCCTGGCGAAGACCCATATCCAAAGGTATCGGATGAGTCCGACTGGGCTAATAACCCGGACTATGAGCCATCTGAGGGTGCGGATGTATACTTGCACCACGATGAGGACTTTGCGGGTCCTGATGAATTGCCTGCTACTATTGACCAGATTAGGGATGAGGATTATGAACAACTGGCAGGGTATAATGGTGGCTTGCCAGCCGAAAATCAGTATGAGCCTGTTTATGATACATCTGACTATAATTTTGACTGGGATGCCGTAATTGAAACCCTGCCACCAGACTTACAGGAAGACATGGAATCCCTGCCGGAAGAGGACAAGGAAGAGATTTCCAAGCTCCTGCACATCAACATGGGTAAAATTAAGTCAAATGGAATAAGTGCCCCATCATCTTCTGGCGGTAATGCAAGCCCAGACATTGACATGGGTACAACAAGGAAAGATAGAGGAAGCAGGGGGAGCATAGGTGGAAGTATGCTGGGTCGTGCTCTTGGTGGAATAGGCGGAGGCAGTGTATCAAGTGTAAGCGTATCTGGTGGAAAACAACCGAGCTCTTCAATGGACACAATCCGTTCTGTTGCAAGCAAGGGTCCGATTCCCCCAAAAGTTAATGAATCTAACGGAAGCATCGCAAAAGGCGGAAGCAATAATTCAAGACCACATTCCAACGGAACATTTGGAAGCGGTCCTGGCATGTTGTTTGATAAAGGGGCGGGGGACATAAAGACAGTACCTACTGCACCAGTAGTCCCTGTTTCCCCAAGAGATGATAATAGGGACGAAAACCGGATTAGCAGCCCAGAAGATGTTAAGGAAGCGATGATTGAGGGTCTTGAATCAAAGATTGCCCAGTTAAGCGAAGAGGAAATGGAAGCTCTTGGAATAGGTCATAAATACAAACATTTTGACTGGAAAGGCATTCCTTTGGACGAGCTTTCTGGTGCCCAGATTAATGAGCTAAGCGATATCGTTGACAAGGCATTGCGCAATTAACTAATAGAATGTAAAGAGGATTATAGAGTGACGCTAGGTAACATAACTATTGATAAAACTATGATGCCTTCATATGATGACTTTACCAAGAGTCCTGACCATCTTTATCAGAGGAAGCAGGAACGTCTGCGAGGGCTTCTCTCGACAGGGCAAATGCCCCTTCCTTTACAACAGCCTGGTCAGGGGCAAGTCCAAAGCGTAAGTCAGTCTGAGAGGTGGGCGAATGAAAGCAAATAAATTAAAATAT